>VGMB01000155.1 GCA_016866585.1 Chlamydiota bacterium | reverse complement strand
TACCGTAAAAAAAAAGAACTATTTAAAGTAAAACGGCTTTACATTGTTAGGCTGTCGATTTTTTCTTACCTAGATGCAACAGCTTAAAGAGGGAGGGATTGAGGGAGAGGGATATAAGGGCACACGCTACGATAATATCGTAACCTACCTGAGGAAGTATCCCAAATTTCAAGGCCTGCTCTGCCATGATAAAAGAAAACTCACCAATTTGTGAAAGTGCTACAGCGATCGTAACCCCAATATGAGAAGAGTAGCCTAGAATACACGTAATAAAAAAAGCTATAATTGGCTTTACAATCAGGATGATAGATAAAGTCATAAGAAACAACCCAAAATGCTCGAATACTGCCATAGGGTTGAATATCATACCTACTGAGATAAAGAACATAACGATAAAGGTATCTTTGAGCGGGGTGGCAGTGGCATTAACTTCTTTTCTTAGATTTGTTTGAGCTGCCGACATACCAGCAATAAATGCTCCGAGAGCGATCGATGTCCCAAATAATATGGCTGATCCAGTAGCAATAACAAATGTCAAAGAGAGTACTGCTAATGAAAACAATTCTTGAGAGCACGTTTTTTGAATCTTATCTAGAATATAAGTTACAAATCTCTTACCTGCAGTAAGCATGATCACTGCTAAGATAAAAAACTTAAATATTGCAAGAGTAAATTGACCAACTAACTGAGAAGATGAGTACTCTTGACCGTTTAAGGATGCCGCAAGTGTAGGAATGAGTAGGATCGCAGCAACCGTGATAACATCCTCAACGATAAGCCAGCCTACAGATATTTTCCCCGATTCTGTTTTTATTAGGTTATTACTTGTTAAAACCCTAACTAGAACAACAGTACTTGCTACACCGATAGCTATACCAAATACAATACCAGCTTCCCAGCTCCATCCAAATATATGCATGATAATAGCTGTAATAATTGTAGTTAGTACAGTTTGTCCAATAGCCCCAGGTATTGCAATGTATTTTACTTTTACTAAGTCTTGCCATTTAAAGTGTAGTCCTACTCCAAACATCATTAGGATTACACCGATCTCTGCTAGCTGTTCTGAGACTTCTTTATCTGCAACAAAACCTGGAGAATAGGGTCCTATCAAAAAGCCCGCAATCAGATACCCCATAATAGGAGAAAGTTTTAATCTTAACGAAAAATACCCAAGTATGCTTGCTAATGTAAACCCAATAGTAAGTATTAGTACGACTTTAAGGTTCACCATTTCTGTGGCCATGAAAATGTCCTTGGGTTGATTGGAAAAAAGCCCGTAAGATAATCTTACGGGCCAAGATATTAGAGTATCGGGTTCCTCTGTTCTCCTTCTCGGACGCCGAGATTGCCATAGCGATGATAGTCAACGCTCAGTGCCATCTCCCTTAAATAGTGTAGAAGTTCGAAACGACCGCTAGCAAGAACAGGTGATGCATCTATGTATACACTATCTTGAGCAGAAATTTGCTTCATTTCTAATGTAGCGGGTGAAAGAAGGCGAACTCTATTAAAAGCTCCTTTTTTCATACGTGAAAGAAAATCTTTCTCTGTTTCTTCTTTGAAATGAAGTTCTGAGAATGTTTTTCTCCATCTGTCGTTGAATACTACAGAAGATCTATCCTTACTCCAGCTGATTTCTATATGACAATGTGCACTTATTGCAGCAGCTATAGATCTAAATATATCGATAGGAGAGTCCATATGCTGTATTCTTATACACATCTTTTTATGAGGACGATATAGCAGCTTGTTATCTTGTCCTACGACTAAGTCTCCTTGACCGTCTATTTTCCCATGAGTATATGTTTGTTTAAAACGTTCTGCCCAATAAGCATAATTAGCAACACTTGCAAACCATACTCCCAGCTCTTCAGCTGTTAACGATACTTTTTGTATGAATGAAGTTAGCTGGTTCACCGTTTCGCAAACAGGATGTTTTTCTTTTGGAAGCTCTATTTGCGAAGGCTTAGCAAATTGGAACAAATAGTTAGGCCCGCCCGCTTTAGAACCATGTCCATAACTGCTGGCTTTACATCCACCAAAAGGTTGTCTTTTGACTATAGCGCCAGTAATACTTCTATTTATATAGCAATTACCCGCTTCAATTTTCTCAAGCCACTTGTCGTGCTCTCTTTCATCAAGACTACTGATACCCGATGTGAGGCCATATGCCGTTCCGTTAGCCAATTCAATTGCATGAGATAAGTTTTTTGCTCTCATTAATCCAAGACAAGGACCAAATAGTTCCGTCTGATGCATAAAAGAATTTTCTTTTACGCCAAGTTTTACACCTGGCGACCATAATAAAGGATTGTTTGGATCTTGTTTAGGTTCTACTAGCCAAGATTCGCCTTCATCTAATGTGGTTAATCCCTTAAGAAGAGCTTCGTGGGCTTCTCTTATGATGGGTGTGACCTTTGATGAAAGATCCCATGCCGGACCTACTTTAAGGCTTACCACGGCATCTTTGAGTTGTTGGAGGAAATGGGGGTCATCATAAACTTCAGCTTCTAAAATACCAAGGCTTGCAGCACTGCACTTTTGTCCTGAGTGGCCAAAAGCCGAGTGTACAAGATCTTTAATAGCTAAATCCTTGTCTGCCATTGCTGTAACGATAAGAGCATTTTTGCCTCCTGTTTCAGCGGAAAGATCTAGTCCTGGTTTAAGTTTGTTGAACAAACGTGCTGTGGCTGTTGCTCCTGTTAGAATAATAGCAGATATCCTTGGATCCGCAATTAGCCTACTACCTGTTGGATCATCATGGCAGCTAAAAAACTGTAGGACATTTTTAGGAATACCTGCGTCCCAAAGAAGATTGACAAGAGTCCATCCGCTAAGAACAGCTTCTGGTGCAGGTTTGAATAGCACACAGTTACCAGCAGCTAGCGCGGCAATAACGCCTCCAGTTGGTATAGATACAGGGAAATTCCAAGGAGGTGTTACAAGTATGGTTCCTTTTGCAGACCACTCAATGTCAGGACATGCATGCATCTTAAGCATGCTTCTAGAATAATATTCTATAAAGTCAATGGCCTCAGAGATTTCGGGATCTCCTTCGAGGATAGTTTTACCGCCATCGGCCATCATAGCCCCTATTAAATCGCCTCTGTGTTTGCGCAAATTCTCAGCGGCTTTAGCAAATATTTCAGCTTTTTGAGAGACTGGTGTATTTGCCCATGCAGACTCTTCTCTTTTCGCACAATCTATAGCTCTATTGACGTGATCCCAGTCTGCCATAGTATACCTATAAAGGATGTCTTTTGGATACGCAGGATCTACTCCATATCCTTCCGGCATGCTTTCATGATATTCTTTACCTTCAATAACGCAGGGAATAGCATCGATCTTTCTTCTATGCCACTTTTCAACGATCTGTTTTGCCCATCGTCTATTTTCCGGCATAGAGAAGTCTGTGTCTGGTTCTAGTTCGAAATGATCTTTTGGGGAAAGATATTTAGCAGCATCAAACCTATTTTGAGATCTCCTCGGCTTGGCAAGAGTTTTTTCCATCTCATCACAGGCTTTTGAAAATAAATGAACTTGTGACTGCCATTCACTCGATCCAGTTTTAAGGCCAAATGTGTATCGTAAGAAGTTATCAGGCCCAGTATTTTCGTCAAGTCGTCTTATCAAGTAAGCTATAGCACTCTGGAAATCTTCTTTTACCGCCACAGGGCAATACAGAAGCATATCTCCAGATAGTCTTTGTACAACTCTGCGAATATGATCTGCCATGCCTTCCAGCATTTCAAAAGATATATAAGGCTCTGTTTTACTTTCTGCTCTTAGAATCATTGAGTAGGCGATATCAAATAGATTATGACTACCTATGCCTAGATACACAGCTTTTGCGTGTTCCATTTTGCATCCATATGTCACCATTCTCTTGAAGTTAGCATCTACTTCTGCTTTTGTTGTATAGGGGGCTTGAGGCCATATTCTTAAGCTGGCTTCAAACTGCTCCATAGCAAGGTTTGCCCCTTTGACTATACGTACTTTTATTGGCGCACCACCATTTTTTATTCTTTCCATCGCCCATTCTGTGAGCTCTTTTTGTATTTCGAAGGAATCTGGTAGGTAGGCTTGCAGTACGATACCTGCAGAGAAGTTATGAAACTCAGGTTCATTAAGGACTTTCTGGAAAATTTCTTTTGTGAGGTTCAGGTCTCTGTACTCTTCCATATCCAGGTTTACAAACTTAACTACCTGTGTTCCATCAGCACGTGTGAATGTGTTACTTTTTGCAGCCCTGTAAAGTTCTCTTAACCTTGAGGCAACGCCATCTACAGTCTTTTCCCATGCCAAGAGATTGATCTGGCTATAAATTGTAGATATTTTTA
>VGMB01000154.1 GCA_016866585.1 Chlamydiota bacterium | reverse complement strand
ACCAATAAGATGAAAAACAAAACTATATGCGTGCATGAAATTTCTTATAACATACACCCCATACCCAGCAAACACCCCATATATAGCATCAGCAAGACCCGAACCTATCCCCGTTACAACCCCCATCAAAAAACCAAACGCAATTGTGTAACGAACACACAATACCATCGTTGGACCAACAGGAATGGCAAGCAAAAGACCTATTAACACCCCTCGTACAAAAAACTCCATCACATAACCCGACTTTATTATCAGATACTAAAGTTCTCATCTACGACAACTTTATGCAACAAAAAAGGGTCGCACTTGCGACCCCAAACCAAACAGAAAAGGAAAAACTTAAAAACAATTACTCTCTAGAGAGATTTCTCAACTCTTCAGCATTTCTCTCAAAAGTACTTTTGCTCAAAAAAAACTCAGTAGCATGTTGAGTTCTTTGCCCCATATCTCTTGTAGATATGAATAAGCCCTGCGAATCGACCATATTTTTTTCTAGTTGCAGATTTTGAGCTTCCAACTCTGCAATTCTTCTAAGACGAGATTCATTCATAGAGTAAATATTTAAAATCTCACCTGTATTACGCGCAATCATAAGCTGGCAATGTTCAATCTCAGCATGAACAGATAAAGGATCTACTGCAACACCTAAACCTTTCTCACAATTTGCTATCTGTCTTTGTAAGCAATCATTAGCCTCGTGAAGCTGTCTAACTCTTGTAAGAGAAGTAGTGGTTAATGTTAATCGCTCTCCACCTGCATAAAAATTTGATCTATCATCCCTGTTAAAAAGAGACTTTGCTTGATGTCCTAATATAGTTTCCGAATGAGGAATATAGGATGACATTTCGGAACTTGGAAATATTTGCTTATCTTGACGAAACTGTCCTGCTGCAGACTGCGTTTTTAAACTCATAGTGCCCTCTTATCCAATCTATTTTGATTTGATTCAATTAATGCTATTTCTTCAGACAATCCGATCTTCAGTACAGACTGCCTTATGACTTGAGTTTATTAATGGATAATTAAATTGTCAATATAATTTTTAAATTAATTATAATTAAAAAATAAAAAAATTAATTAATTATAAACTTAAAAACAAAAACAAAGATTCCATTTCTTGCGGCGTCAAGCCTCCATGTGCAGCGTAAAAGTTTTGTTCAAACTTCCCTCTCTCATACCACCACACAGACTGGTGAGCATAAGGAAGGACTACCACATCAGCAATTCTATCCAAAAAACGTTGAGAAACAGGCTTACAACCAAAAAAACCTTGCTGTATAAGATCTTTGGTAAGATAACACTCTGCAATACCCTTAAGGTGATTTTGCAACAGAGATAAAACATCAGGAATTAACTCAGGCTTTACATGAAGGAACATATCTCTGCATGAACCCGCGGGGGTAAGCAGGTTACCTCTAGCTCCAACTTTAAGCATGGAGGAGATTTTAGGAATCTCTTTATTAATGTAATGTGTCGTCTTTGGATTAACCCCGACCATACCGTGATCTGCAGTAAAAAGAATTGCCGTTTTTTTCCCTCCCGAAAAGACGGTATTTTGAAAAAAAACCTCAAGATCCGCCATACACTTTTCTACCGCCTCATCAAAACCACTACTATCAAGGCCCTGCCTATGTCCTGCCGAGTCAATATCTGGAAAATAAACTGCAAAGTAAGACTTGCCACCCTTATAGTTTGTGACACCCTCTGACAATGTTTTCAACCCCTCGGAAAACTTATAATAGGAAATACTATGAGAACCCAAGGTCATCACTTTAGAATAATGAGAGTTGACTATGTTTTCGGGATAAACTACATAAGTATCTATCTTTTGTTTTTTAAGTTTGAGGTAAAATGTGTTTTTGGGAAACACCTGGTGAGGAGTAACACCAATCTTTTCTAAATTACCCAAAGTTTTTTCGCCAGCAATTGAAAATAGCAGAGGAGCTATTATCCTGTCGGCTATAGGTTCATAGTAAAACCACTCATAAATTCCGGTTTGACCAACCTCTTGCGAAGAGTTCATCGTTGTAACGTGAGCCGCTGTCGTAGAAGGGAATTGGGAAGTGATTTTCGACACTAACCCCTCTTTAAGAAAGCGAGAAAGAAACGGATACCTATCGGCATACTTTTCAAAAAAACGCCAACCAAAAGCATCTATGAAAAACAATATCACTATATCATATCCACCCTCTACAGTAGTAAAGCAATCCTTGGGCAAAGTGCTTAGTTTTTTACCTGTTAACAAGTGCTCTACTGTCGCAGGGATCCTAGAAAAACAATAGCTATTATAAAGAGGTTTTACAAATTCAGACGAAAAAGTAGAAGCAGCAATTTTCTTAAGCGAAATTTCATTTATCATATGTACGCACAAAGTTTGAGGTAAAACCGAAAGATAACAGGAAGTTTTTTTTCGATTCAAAGTAAAAGATACTTAAAGAAAACACAGCGCCAAGAATTTATGAAGATTTCTTAAACAACATTTTAACTTCTGATAAATTTCAACATGTGATAGGTTCTTTAGTCTTATAAATTATTTTCAACATACGATTTCACACATAAAAAAGGGATTTATTATGAAAAAAAGAACTTTATCACTCTCTCTATGCTCATTATACCTTTTAGCAATCCTACCAACCGGTGCATTCTCAGTTGAAGGTGAAAATGGTAATTGCTGCGGATTTATTTCTTCAAACAACTGCCTTTTTTCCTCATCAACAAAACACGCTTCACGCCATTGGATATCCTCAACAAATACAGACGCAAGAGTAGTGGAAATAGAAGATGGATCTAGATGGAAGCTATCTTCAACATACAACTTAAGATCTTGGAAGAGCAACGACACAGTCACTATTACTCCTAACCATAACACCTCTTCTGAGTACAATTACTACGTTGTAAACAAGTCAACAGGCGGTTACACAGAAGCAAATCTAATACTTGGGCCTGTCGCACGCGGACCACTTACACACTGGGCTATAGGATTTGATTTTACAAAAAACCAAGTTTTTCTAGAAAACGACAGCTGCTGGAAAATATCAGAAAATGATGCATACATCATGCAAGAATGGGAACCTAACGATACAATTATCATTGGCTCTAATGACAGCTGGTTTTCCTCTTTCGACGCTATCTTAATCAACGTAAACATGAACAACTACGTCAGAGCTAGAGCTTACTAAAAGATAGGAAAAACACAATGTCTACGATTCACCGCAATTCAATACCACATCCTTTTACTCAGGATTATAGCAGAGCTAACACAGCACCACCTTACAATGATACAATCAGAAAAGTGGTTTTTATTGCTGCAAAAGTTATCACGTCAATTATTTTACTAGCTGCAACCCCATTCCCCTTTTCCGTAGCTCTGGCAATAGGATCTGTCGCGCTTATTCATATATTTGAACAAAAATGCTGCAAATGCTGCGCCAGATCTACCGCAGGAACATCTGCCACACTAAGAGAAGACTCTCCTCCCCCTTCGCCTTTTAGAACAGAAAGAGTCAGACATTTCTCACCACCTTCAAATGGGGCAAGAAACGTCAGGTTTCGCCAGACAGAGGAAATGTTCCCAACATCTCAAAGGAGTACATCCTATTCCACACCTTATTCAGTCATCCCCGACATTGCCTTCATGGGATCCGAGGACATCTTCCCTTCAAGAGAATATACAACCTCTAGAGCGTCAGGTACACAAGGTTACCGACCTGGAACAACTACAACAAGTTTCGGCCTACCAGCAAGCAGCTACACCATTCGCCAAACGCAACCAAGAGTAGTGTCGCCACCACAATCAGCTCCTCACGTAGCTGTTGGATCTAGAGTATCAACAACGCCTATAAGAAGGGACACCGATGCAGCAACCTTAACAAGTGTTACGCCATCACCTGTTGTAGTAAGAGAAGAATCAACTCGTCCTGTAAGGCCCGTCTCTCCTCAAATCCATACAACAGTCGGATCTAGATCAATAACAACAACTGACAGACAGCCAGTAGCCCCTCCAATCTTTACTAACATACCACCTCCGCCCGGCTTGACAAGACAAGAGACCGCTCACATGATACCAGCACCTGTGATACATACGGCAGTAGGCTCCAGGCAAACATCAAACCCGCCTAGAACTACAACTAGCTCTTTAGATGATCAAACTTCTTTAGCAAGGTCTGACGATCAGTTGCATGTAGCTGTTGGAACACGACAATCCAGACGTCGAAACCCAGATCGAAGTGAGACGTGATTTTTTTTTTAGCATTTTAATAAGTCACTTGGTACATGGTAAAATATAAAACAAACTGTGTATCAAGCGACTTAAAAAACAAAAAAAATAAGAGGAAATATGGGTAAATCACAAGACGCAAAAAAAG
>VGMB01000153.1 GCA_016866585.1 Chlamydiota bacterium | reverse complement strand
TTCTTCTTAGCAAACACCGAAGGTTTCACCAGGACAGAGTCGGAAAACAACCTACTTATTATATCAACCTCCTTCTCTACTTACACAATAAACGCGTTAATCACAATATTTGTCACGCTATTTACCGACTTCGTCATGCAGTTTTTGTGCGCTAGGAACCCAAAATTCTGGTTTCAATTTTTAACTACCCCCTCATCGTTTTTGCTCACGTTGACATTGCCGCTAACTTTGGGCTTTTTAAAGTTCACGCAGATTTTCTTTCCTAAATCTCTCACCGTAAGTTCAAGACAAAACTTTAAAGTCAGAGAAAAAATTGTGGAGTGGTTGCAAGAATCTGAAATTGAAAGCCTTCTTGAAAAAAATGAAAAAAAACTCATCTACTCTGTGATATCCTTTAAAGATCGAATTGCCAGAGAGATCATGGTGCCAAGAATCAACGTGTTTAGCATACCCCAGGATACGACAATCAACCAAGCTGCTAAATTTTTTCTGGAAGAAGGTTATAGCAGGATGCCTGTCTACAAAGAAAAAGTAGATAAAATCATTGGCGTACTTCTTTATAAAGATGTGCTCAACCTGCTTATTATGAATAAAAGCAACATCTCTATTTTAGACACTAAGACTGTTGAAAAAATGGTAAAGCCTGTTGTGTACACACCAGAAACAAAAAAAATCTCTAATTTACTTCAAGAGCTCAAAAACAAGCACCTCCACCTAGCAATCGTTGTCGATGAGTACGGTGGCACTGAAGGGATCGTCACCATAGAAGACATTATTGAGGAGCTTGTAGGTGAGATCGAAGACGAGTACGATATACACCAAAGCCAACCCTACACATCAACCTCGACAGGAGGATGGATCGTTGATGCTAAAATGACAATCATCGATATCGAAGAAGAGCTAGGCATCTCAATCCCAACCTCTCCGGAATATGATACTATCGGTGGATACATCTTTGATAAGGCGGGAACTATCCCTTCCTCGGGTTGGAAAATACACCTTGATGACTGTGAAATTGAAGTTCTTAGCTCTGATGAAAGATCTATAGGCAAGATAAAACTTCACACACAACAAAGGTCTTAAAAAAAACTTAGCTACTCTAAGATATTTTTATGTAAGCAAAGTCTGCATTGAAGTAAAACGTAAATAAAGCCAGATCTTCACCTGATCTTGAGATCTTTTTTTAACTCACTTACCAACGAACTTGAAAAACAAAGATTGATAAGGCAAAATCTGTGCTTCGATTAAAGAGTATCATCATGGAGCTAATATAAAATGCGACGTTCTATTTGCTACACCGAACCTCATGCCATCTCTGCCGGAGATGTTTCTACATGGAAGTTCTGTTACACCTCATCAAACTCTCTTCCTAAGGGAACAAAAATCAAATTCGACATGCTCTCTAGCGGTAAGGATTCGGAGTGGCAAATACCCGAATGCTCTCCCAAAGACAAATCAAACATGATCTGGGCAGAGATGCCAGATGCTAAGATCATACCTGCTAAGGAATTAGATACGCACGATCACAACGCTCCAGCGTTCGAATTCGTACTTCCTGCTGAAGTCAAATCCGGAGAAACATTCCTTATCTTCTTAGGAACTCCCCTAAAAGAAGAGTCAAAAATTAAAGGCAACAGAGCTCAAACTATTGCTCAACGCAGAAAGCCTTTCCACCTATATATAGATATTAAAGGCAAAGGCGACTACAAAGATCCCGAAATATTCTCCATCGATGTTAGAGGAAATGTTTTAAAAAACATAAGAGCTCTAACACCCTCTATAGTCTCTAAAAACAAGAGATTTGATGTGATCCTTCGCTTTGAAGACGCTTTCGGCAACCTCACACAAAATGCGCCGGAGGGAACCCTCATAGAACTAAGTTATGAACACTTAAGAGAGAACCTCACTTGGAAGCTCTTTGTTCCTGAAACAGGGTTCTTAAACCTTCCCAACCTTTATTTCAACGAAGCTGGCATATACAAGATACAACTTCAGAACCTACATTCGGGTGAAAAATACTTCTCGCCTCCAATAAAGTGCTTTTCAGACTTTGATAAAAGCCTATACTGGGGACTTCTTCATGGTGAATTTGAAAGGTTCGATTCTCTTGAAAATATCGAGACATGCCTCAGACATGCAAGAGATGAAAAGTCTCTCCAGTTTTACGCTTCCTCTTCTTTTGAAAGTGCTGAAGAGACCTCCAACGATCATTGGAAACAAATCTCCTCACAGATCACAGAGTTCAACGAAGAAAACCGTTTTACAACATTCTTAGGCTTCCAGTGGTTCTCAGAAGAGCCTGATGAAGGACTCAGACAGTGCATATACATGAAAGACAACAAGCCTATATGCCGCAGAAAAGATGCCAAGACAAGTTCACTTAAAAAGCTCTATAAGACAGTGAATCCCAAGGAAATGATTTCAGTCCCCTCTTTTTCAATGGCCAAAGGATTTGAGACAACATTCCAAGATTTCACTCCAGAATTTGAGCGCGTTGTAGAGATTTATAATGCGTGGGGAAGCTCAGAGTGCTCTACTAAAGAAGGAAATCTTCGTCCAATCACTTCAACAAGCAAAAAAGGGATCTTTGAAAACGAAAAAGGTTCTATAAGAAAGGCTCTTAGCGAAAACCATCGCTTCGGTTTTGTTGCTGGAGGTCTTGATGACAGGGGTATTTTTGAAAACCTTATAGACAGTACACAAGTTCAATACTCACCAGGTATGACAGCGATATTCGCTTTAGAGCAAACTAGAGAAGCTTTGATGCTGGCTCTATATAACCGCCAGTGCTATGCAACAACTGGTGAACGTATCATTTTAGGGTTTAGTATAGCTGGTGCTCTTATGGGAGCTGAGCTAAATACCAAATCAAAACCAGGACTTGCCTACAACAGGCACATTACAGGCTACGTTGCAGGGACTGCAAAGATAAGCGAAGTGCAAATCATCAGAAATGGTCACACACTTCACACCTTACACCCCACAGACAACTACTTTGAATTTACTTTTGATGATTCAGAGCCTCTTGGTAAAGTAGTATTCCCTGAAAAGGAGGAAAAGCCCTCTTTTGCATATTACTACATGAGAGTAATACAAGAAGACGGACACATAGCTTGGAGTTCTCCTATTTGGATTGATCATCCTGATGGCGGTGCACTAAACAACAAAAAGCCTAAAAAGAAAGAATCTAAAATATAGAGTACTTTATTTAGTCGATTTTGTTTAAAAAATTAGCTAATCTAAAACATAACCCCTTCTTTATCCTTGTATAATGAAGGGGCTTTAAATATCCCAAGACTAGATTTACAGTTTAATAATCGTTAAGACTTTGCCTTGTGATGTAAAACTTCACTAAATAGATTGCTTGTTTTTAAGGTTTTTTGTTTCTGATTATCGAGATCAATTCCATCTTTATCAAATGGAGTCTCTGTAACTCCCAGATCAAATGTAACCTTTTTGACCTTGGGTTTTCTAGTTGCTAATTCATTTTTATTTTCTATCATCCACTTCGCATTTACGCGTAATTTAGTTGAAGTAGAAAGGTTTATATTTTGATTATAATTCTCAATTAATGACAAAAAGGATGTTTGAGAATCATTAATCATAATCATACCAAAAAATGCGTCAAACGATAGATCTGTGTCGGACATTACATAAATATTGCACAAAGTATTTAAAGATTTATAGAACTTTTCATCTGTAGAAACGTTAAAACTTTTACCTGACGTAAATAAGGTAAAAAATTTAGAAAAATTTGAAGGAATCTCGTCACCGGTAGATCCACGCATTTTATCGTATAAACTAAGGATACCATAAAATTCGCCAAAATCTTGAGATTTTTCTATGTCTTTTTCGACAATTTGCAATAGCTTTTCAGAAAAATTTTTCGCTCTATAGAGTATTGAATCTGGAGATAGTTTACTCCATCCTTTTATTAACTCTTTAATATCTTTATAAGATTCAACCTCTTGTTTTACACGAACAAAACGTTGGCAATCATCATATTCTTTTATAAGCTGATCAATCTCTTCGCTAAGTGATTTGGCATCGATCGATTCACATCCACCATTCACTAAAAGACTACTATAAGACAATCGATCAGCATATTCAGATCTCTCTACAACACTTTTAATAACCTGTATAAGCTCTGCAGGAAACTTTCCTGTTCTAAAAAGTTTTGATTCTGGAGATAGTCCCTTCCACTTTGTTACTAGTTGCTCTATATTTGTATAAGATCCAAGCTCTTGTTTTACACGATCAAAACGTTGGCAATCATCATATTCTTTTATATACTGATCTATCCCTTCGCTAAGTGATTCGGCATCGATCGATTCACATCCACCATTCACTAAAAGACTACTGGAAGGCAATCGATCAGCATATTCAGATCCCTCTGCAACACTTTTAATAACCTGTAAAAGCTCTGCAGGA
>VGMB01000152.1 GCA_016866585.1 Chlamydiota bacterium | reverse complement strand
ACCCCTGGGATCATTGCAAGTTCTTCTGGCGTAGAGTTTAAAACTTTTCTTGGCGTGTCAAATCCTGCGCTAAAAAGGCTCTCAAGTATCATGCTACTTACGCCTTGTAGTACAAGTGTCTCGTCTAATGTTGGATCGTCAGATGCTGCCAGCTGGCTTATCTCGACGTTCATTGCTGCTTTGTAGTCGCTCATCTTCTGGACATGTAAATCCATGCCGATTAGTTGACCATTAAGTCTAGCATTCATTCCTTTTTTACCAAGAACTGTTGGGTATGATTCATCATCAACAATTATTGTTATAGACTTAGCTGCTTTATCTAAGTGTGTTTTCTTTACTTCTACTGGAGAGAGTGAATTGCTTAAAAGTTGCTCAGGATCATCAGAGAATGGCATAATATCAATTTTTTCGTTGTTGAGTTCTCTTATGATGTTTTTTACTCGGCTTCCTTTCACACCTACACATGCACCTACTGGGTCAACTTTTGAGTCGTTAGAACTTACTGCAATTTTTGTTCTATATCCAGCATCTCTAACGATTTTTTCAATTGTGATTGTTCCATCATTTAGTTCAGGAACTTCCATTTTAAATAACTGGCCAACAAAGTTAGGATGGCTTCTTGATAAAATCACTTCTGCTCCACCATTTTCGGTGTCTTTAACTTCAAGAAGTAATGCTTGTACTCTATCGCCAACGTTGTATTTTTCTGTCTTAGGATAAAATCTATCAGGCATAATCCCTTCAACTTTTCCTAGATCTACTATTAGCGTCGATCCGCGGATCATACGTTTTACTGTTCCAGAAATGATTTCGCCTGCTCTATGACGGTATTCTTCATAGATAACATCTCTTTCTGCACTTTTGAGTTTTTGCGACATTACTTGGCGTGCAGTTTGTGCTGCTATTCTTCCAAAATCTTCTGGTGTAACGTTTATATCAACCCATTGTCCTATTTCACAAAATGGATTGAGAACTTGCGCATCTTCAAGAGTTATTTCTTCTTCAGGAATTGTAACTTTGTCAACAACTTCTTTCTGAGCAATTACATCGATGCTTCCAGTCTTCGAATTGATTTTTACTGAGACATTAATCAAACCTTTTACACTTTTGCGTGCAGCAGCTCGTAGCGCTTCTTCTACTGCATTGATGATAACATCTCTTTTGATCCCTTTTTCGCGCTCTAAATACTCGAAAATCGCGACTAAATCCTTATTCATGTTTATAGCTCTCTAGATACGGCTTTTAAGCTTCAGTTGTCCTAAGTGTTTTAGGACGTTAATTTATTAAACGACAGAGGGCAAAATGGCGGGGAATAAAATTCCCCCTCATTTTGCCTCTGATTCTACTTTTCTCGTTCATTGAGAATGGTAAGAAATCCCTCAGGCAGAGGATTCAATCAGGTGATTAACCTTCTTGAGATTCTTCGCCTTCGCTTCCTTCTTCAGCATCTTTTTTCTTTTTCTTGCTAGAAGTTTTAGCTTTAGTATTTCCTACAACTATATCATCTCTGCTGAACTTGTTTTCATCAACTAGGTGTTCTTTAATAGAAAGAGCGATTTTTTTGTGCTCTGGATCTAATTTGATCACTTTTGCTGTGATCTCGTCACCCTTGTTTACTACTTCTTCAACTTTTCCAAAAGGTTGATCCGAAAGCTCTGTTACGTGAACTAGCGCTTCGATACCATTAGGTAATTCAACAAATGCTCCGAATGCTGTAATCTTGGAAACGATGCCTTTGACAAGAGAGCCTACAGGCATTGTTTTTTCGATGGATTCCCATGGATTGTCGCTGAGTTGCTTAACACCAAGCGTGATCTTTTTACTTTCTTTGTCAACTGAAAGGACAACAGCTTCAACTTTGTCGCCTTTTTTGAGAACTTCAGAAGGATGAGATACTTTTTTAATCCAGCTTAGATCGGAGATGTGTATTAATCCATCAATACCTGGCTCAAGCTCAACAAATGCTCCGTAGTTTGTGAGATTGCGTATCTCAGCTTCTACGCTGCTTCCTATAGGATATTTTCTTTCGACATCATCCCATGGATTTTTTTCTGTTTGCTTTATACCTAGAGAGATTTTTCCTTCTTCCTTTTGGATTGAAAGAACTACAGCTTCTACTTCATCGCCTTTTTTAACAACTTCGTTAGGATCTGTAACATTTTTTACCCATGACATTTCTGAAACGTGTATAAGTCCTTCGATACCTGGTTCAATTTCAATGAATGCTCCATAAGGTACTAGATTCACGATTTTTCCACGAACTTTTGTGCCGATAGGATATCTTTGCTCGATTTCTTCCCAAGGATTGTTCTCTTTTTGTTTCATACCAAGAGCAACTCTTCCTTTGTCTTTATCAACGTGAAGGATCATCACTTCTAGTTCTTGACCCATCGCTACCATTTCTGAAGGATGCTTAATACGTTTCCATGTCATATCTGTGATATGGAGCAATCCGTCGATACCGTCTAAATCTAAGAATACACCGAAATCTGTGATGTTTTTGACAACGCCGATGCGAACTTCGCCTTCGCTAATGTTGCCAAGAAGTTCAGCTTTCCTAGAAATTCTTTCTTCTTCAAGAAGTTCTCTGCGAGAAACAACAATGTTTTTTCTCTCGCTGTTGATTTTAAGAATTTTGAATTCGTAAGTATGGCCGATATACTCATCAAGATTTTTGATTCTCTTGTTGTCGATTTGTGAGCCTGGAAGGAAGGCTTCCATGCCGATATCAACCATGAGACCACCCTTGACTTTGCGGAGGACTTTACCTTTAACGATAGATCCTTCGTCGCAATTTGTGCTGATGTGTTCCCATTGTCTTTGACGACGTGCTTTTTCTCTTGAAAGAACGATTTGACCGTCTTCGCCTTCAGTTTGATCTAAGAATACTTCAGCCTCGTTTCCTAACACGATTTCACCTGGTTCGGAGAATTCGTTTATAGGTACTAGACCTTCGGACTTAAGTCCAACATCAACAACGACGAAGTCTTTCGTAATCTCTACGATTCTTCCTTTTAAGATTTGACCTGCGCTCATGGATGCTACAGAGCCTTCAGTCGCGGCTTCTTCTTTGCGATTTAGTAATTTTTTGAATTGGTTTGCATCATCTTCGTGGAAGTCAACGTCGTCGATAACTTTGTTGTCGCTCCAGTCGTGCTTGAATTGTTTGGACATGTTAAAGGTTTCTCCTGCTAGTTTATAGTTAAAGGCGAGAGTCTAACAAATGATTTGTTAAATAATCAATGGTAAAATCTAAATGATAAATGCTGAAATCTTTGTGTGATTTTCGCAATTAAATTTTTTTCTAAAGAGGTGAGATGAAGTTTATTCTTGTTTTTGGTTAAATTGTTGTTTAATTATTTGGAAACATCGATAAAGAAAAATATTTATGAGTACATTAGTTTTGAAATTTGGTGGTGCTTCTGTCTCTGATCCTGAGTCGTTTGCTAATGTTGCGGATATTATAATACAGAGATCTGAATCTTTTAATAAGTGTGTAGTTGTTGTTAGTGCCATGGGTAATACAACCAGTCAATTATTTGAGCTTGCCGCGAAGGTTCATGATCACCCTCCTAAAAGAGAGCTCGATATGCTTGTTTCTGTCGGGGAGCGGGTGAGTATATCTCTTTTGGCGATGGCGCTTTCGCGAAGGTCTAAGGGAGCTATAAGCTTTACTGGTAGCCAGTCTGGTATTATAACCAGTGATCATCACACGGAAGCTAGGATTGTCGATGTCCGTCCGTGTAGAATTTTTGATCAATTAATTCAAAACAAAATTGTAATAGTAGCCGGTTTTCAGGGTGTTAGCCTAAGTGGTGAGATTACCACTCTTGGTAGGGGAGGTTCTGATACAAGTGCAGTTGCGCTGGCTGTGGCTCTTAGTGCGGACAAAGTGGAATTTTACAAGGATGTAAAGGGGGTTTATTCAAAAGATCCCAAAAAACATTCAGATGCCTTGTTTCATGATGAGCTTTCTTATGATCAGGCGCTTTCTATTGTTGATGAAGGAGCTAGGGTTTTGCACAAAAGGTCGTTGCTTCTTGCTAAAAAAAATAATCTACCTCTTCACGTTCTTTCATTTCTTGATTTCAATGGTTCAGTTTCTAAAGGCACTATCATATCGGATAAAGGGGGATCTCCTAGGCGGGATGGATTTGTGTATGAAGATTTAGTTAATTAAAAGTGTAAGATTTTTGTTAATTTGGATGGTTTTGGGGAAATTTGTTCCTTTAAATTTTCCAATCAAGCTATTTTTCTTTATTTATCTAATTTTATGAGGTGAGATTTATGAAAAAGAAATCATTAATACAGGTTGCTCCGTCGATTTTATCCGGGGATTTTGGAAATCTTGCCGCTGAGGCCAAAAGGGCAGAGGATGCTGGTGCTGACGCTTTGCATTTCGATGTAATGGATGGGCATTTTGTGAATAATTTAACACTTGGGCCGAAAGCTTTAGCTGCGGTAAATAAGGCGACAAAT
>VGMB01000151.1 GCA_016866585.1 Chlamydiota bacterium | reverse complement strand
CAATACATTCTCAGAGCTTCTAGGACGACGTCCATTCCAATTTTATTGCGAAATTTAACGCAATCAACGAGGGTTTTTTCAACGTCAAAGATCATAACTGTACATCCATCTATGGAATGCTCCTGAACTCCCGTGCTTAATAGTTTTTGGCTGTACCAGAAATAACGCATAGGGGGATGAGAAATCGCAGGCTTATGCGCTTGGCTTGGCAATGCAACATAAACGAAATGAGGGATTTGGGTTGTTATTTCAAGAAAGGCAAGGGCAGAAATAAGGAAAATAACTCCATGAGGGATCTTTTTTGCTACAGGAATAAAGTCAGGTAATAAGTGGTCAGGCATATCAACCAATCGATATAGGCCTCTACTAACGACTTCCAAGTCCCCTCTGTCTCGAAGGGCATAGAGCTCTCGGCGATGTATACCAACTGTCATAGCCTCTGACTTGGTAAGAATCCCGCCCGCTTCCCTAAAAGTGGCTATGGTTGATTCAAGCTTTGATTTTTTCTTCATGGTACAAAACAACGAATTTATTAATCTATATCCGCAATATTGTACCAAATCAGGAGGAATGGTAATAAAAAATCGCAAAAGGCTCAGGTTTCATAGTGGGTAAGGGCCAGTAGCCTTAGAGAGAAACCATAACGGAAATTCAACGGAGTTGCCAATTTCCCGACATTGCCTTCGATTGCTTTGGGTTGCTAAAATTTCCTGGAAAAAATCTGAATTTTCCTATAGAATCTGTCCATCTTGGTTGATTAAGCTCAATCAAAGGCAATAGAAAGAAGTGGTTTTCTAAGTCTGAAAATCCTTGTGTCGCTGGTTCGATTCCAGTTCTGTCCACATAGCAGAAGAAGTTTCAGGAATGAAAACTTCTTCTGCTTTTTTATTTTATGCGTATCCATTTTCTGAAAGTTGAAAAAGGAGTGCCGAAAAGTGCTTACTTCTTCAATAAGTTCCCTTTCTATAGATCAGTTTTTCATAAAAGATTGAATCACCAATTTTTGTAAGATTACCGATGAAATGTCTTAAATTTTTATATCACAAAATATTATAATACCGACTCCTCATTTACTACCGTATCTTATGTTAGTTGATTGTATCGTGATTTCAATAGAAATATTGTAGGCTTGTATGACTAGTCAGTTGGTTTTTAAATTGATCATAATTTTTTTATGTATTTTACCCTCTAAGGATGTGTTTTCCTTGGAGGAAACATTCTGTCTTATTGATGGAGTTACTGGAGAGGTAATTTGTGAATATGGACCAAGCATTGAAAAACAAATGAGCCCATGCTCAACGTTCAAAATACCTTTGAGTTTGATGGGATACGATGCAATGATACTAAACGATGAAGCTAATCCTGTTTGGCATTTTCAAGAAGGATATGATGATTGGCTTGTATTTTGGAGAGAGTCTCAGACTCCCACTTCTTGGATGATGTATTCTTGTGTCTGGTATTCTCAGGTTTTAAGTAAAGAGTTGGGATTATCAAACATTCAAAATTATTTAAATTCTTTTCAATATGGTAATCATGATTCGTTATGTGAACTTATGGATATAGTTCATACAGATACTTTTTGGATAAATTCCTCTTTAAAGATATCACCGAAAGAACAGGCAGACTTCATCCAAAAGATGGTGAATTATCAGTATCCAGTCTCACGTCGTGCTGTCCAAATGACAAAGGCTATACTTTTTAAAGAGGAATTATCACAAGGTTGGAAATTATTTGGAAAAACTGGCTGGAGTGGTTCCGATATTACAAAAGATGGTAAAACTTTAGAACACGGCTGGTTTGTAGGATGGATAGAAAAAAATAACAGCTTTTATCCATTTGCTTATTTAATCAGTGATAAAAAAATTAATCTTGATCAACGAATTCCCAGAGTTAAACAGTTGCTTATAAATTCAAATATAATGTTAGAAATCGTAAATGAGTGAGACAAGAAAGTTTGGCCTTGAATTAAAGATCGTAAATAAAAGAAAGATAATAATAGTTACAGGTTTATGCCTTTCTCTTCTTAGTGCTCTTGTTTTTTTTAGCTTTTATATGAGGCCTTCGCTTAATGGATATTGTGCATTCTGCGATTCAGTTGTTTTAGATAACCAAAAATTTTACGAGGACGATAAGGTTCTTGCTCTTTATACACATAAGCCTGTTTTTCCTGGGCACTGTTTAATAATATCAAAAAGTCATGCAGAGCGATTTGATCAACTCTCTGATCTAGAGATTGCTCAGATAGGCATGGTAGCAAAAAAAGTAAATAAAGCTGTGCAAGAGGTCTTTGGAACTTCTTCGTATCTTCTTCTTCAAAAGAATGGTGTTGAGGTTGGTCAGTCTGTTCCTGATGTACATTTTCACTATATTCCCAGGTGTTTAGGAGATGGATCTGCTTTGAAATTTGTTCTGATGATGTTTTTAGCAAATGCTAAAAGCCCCATATCAAAACATGAAATACATGAAAATATAGAAAAATTGAGGGTGGTAATCGATCGGTAAGCTTTTTTAAGTGATGTAATTGATTGCGAGTATAATCAAAAAAACAAGTCCAAAAATGAGAGTGCGATAGTTCTTTAACTAATGTAGCTTTTTTATGCTGAGTTTCAAACGGACGAGCGCTTTCATTCTAGCTCTAAAGAAAAAAGAATTCTCATTTTTTAGGAAGTATTACTATTGCATCTGAGACCCGACGTACGGTTTTTTGCCCTTCTCCTTCATCTTCATCACCATGAGGGGAGTTTTTTACGACTCCATTATGTACCATGGTGGAGCTCCCGCCTCCATCCAAATTAAGCGCATGTACGCATCCGAATTGAGCCATTAAATCGATTAGTTCATCGATTGTCATCCCTTCAGCAAATTCTGTTTTATCAACGACAACAAAAATCCAATGACCATTAGGTAAAATGCCAATAGCTGTTCTAGAGTGTTTATTAAATAAGAAATTTTCTGTGGCCAGTTCAGATTCAACATCAGTAACTTTTTCACTATTATTTATAAGAAGAGGAACTCCTCCAACAATATAATCTAGAGATGCCCATTCATCAGAAGATGTACTACCCGTTAATGTATTTATTTCGGTGGTGATTGTTAGAGATTTTTGAGTTCTAAATTTTTTTGCCAAAGGGTGCTTCTTTTGAATAGAGAGTACGAACCCATTTTCTGGAATTTTTGTGCTCCCTCCCTTCACGATAGATTCGATTATCCCGTTTACTACAACAATTTCTACTCCATCTGGATTAGTTAGAGTTGTTCTATGGAAGCAGGGTGTATAAAGAATGATTTCTCTTTTTTTCCTAGGACGATTCATCCCATTTATTATAATTTGGTTTAGATCGTAATTGGCGTATGTCGTAACTGAGAGTCGATCCATTTTAGGGTTTTGATTCGTGCTAGACCACCCGATGCAACCGCGCGGTTTATATGGTAAACCGTACCATTCATGGATTTTTAATGCGCCGCAAGCTTTACCATCAAAACTGCCGCCTATTGTAAAAAAACCAGCATTTACGGCTGCTTTAGCTCCATAGCGATCGCTTATTGAAAGAACAGATTCTCTTCCGATTCCGCTATCAAGAGCTTTTACAGGTTTAAGTTCATATTGTGTTGGGTCTATTTCCAAAATATGGATAGATTGATTGGTTGTTATATTATCCAGAGAGCATTCACCTGGTGTAACAATGTGGGTGTACTTTATTTCTGATTCAGAAAATAAGGTGTGTAGTGGCGAAAGTAAAAAAAGTACTGATATTATTAATTTAATCATTGATTATTCCTATTTTCTACAGAAATTAGGACGGGAATAATAAACGATTTTATCGATAGGCTCAACTAATTTTGCTGTTTTTTTAAAACAATTAAAAGTTTAATTAATTTTAAATTTTATTTTATTTTAATTTAATTTTTTATTTGATTCTTCGCTTGTTAATCAAAGGAATCCTAAGTTCAATATTTACTGTTTATGAGCTGATTAATTTATCTAGATCCTAATTGCAAATTGATTTCTTTCGATTTTTGTGATTGATCAGCTTTTCCAACTTACCTAATCAATATTGCTATTTGGTCAAATATGCTGTATATTGCCGAGAGGTGGAGATTCGTGCTATCTGTTGTGTTTTCTTCTTTGTGAATGTGTTTATAAAAACAGTAATCAAGAGTATTGAAGAAGACTCTCGAGTATAATGAATTTATAGAGTATCCTTATCTGCTAATTTTAAATAATCGCTAACAATAATTTATAATGAGGCCTTATGAAAAAAATTGGATTGTTTTTTGGGTTTTTTCTAACCATTATTTCGATCGTTCAAGCCCATGACCAGTCTTCTTTTTCGGTATATTCATATCTAAAAAATGGCACTAACAGAGATAGTTTTGATTTTTTAAAGGATACCGATACATACGAAATTATCAGAGAAAAAACAGAACAAAACGTCAAAAATAGCTCTAAGGTTAAGACTTTAAAGATACGACTTAAAAATGGTCTTGAGGTTCTTCTTTTGTCAGATCCGGATGTGACACAATCATCAGCTGCTATTTCAG
>VGMB01000150.1 GCA_016866585.1 Chlamydiota bacterium | reverse complement strand
CTTTTCTTTCCACTACAACCGAGGTTATTTCTTTGCCTGAATTACTAGTTTCTAGTTTTTCAACATAACATCCTGTAAGTAAAGTAGCATTGGGATACTTCAGAGCTGGATCCACGCAGTTTACTTGAGCATCTGCTTTAGCATCTAAAAGGCAAGGAAATCCATCACATGTACTACATTTGATACAAGGGCTTTTTGTTCGATTACTTTCGTCTAAATTTACTCCTACCGGAAGATGGAAAGGTCTATATCCTTTTGATCTAAGATTGTCATGTAATGTTTGAATTCTTGGTTCATGTTGTATTGCAGGATAAGGATAAGGTTCTTTTGATGGTGGTTCTGTGGGATCTGAACCCCTCTCTCCGTGTACGTAGTATAATTTCTCCGCTTTGTTGTAGTAAGGCTCAAGTTCTTGATAATCTATGGGCCATGCAGGAGATATGCCATCATGATGTTTCACTTCTGTAAAATCGCGCTCTCTCATTCTAAGAAGTGCGGCGCCATATACCTTTGTATTTCCTCCAACGAAGTAATGAATACCAGGATGAAATTCTTTACCATCTTTATCAATCCATGGTTCTTTTGCATGATATCTTCCCTTAACAAAAACATCTTCTGAGCTCCAGTTTTCCTTTTCTCTAGGAAGATATTCTCCCCTTTCTAGAAGAAGAATTTTTTTTCCAGTGGGCGCTAGATGATGAAATAAAGTACCTCCACCCGCACCTGACCCTATGATGATTATATCGTAATTCTCATTAATATTCATTTTACCCTCCTGTAGCAAAGCCTGGGAATAAAGTCATCCCTCCGTCAACAAAGATAGTCGTTCCTGTGATATAATCAGCAAGATCTGAAGCAAGCCAAGCAGCACAGCGGCCTATGTCATCAGGCATACCTATTCTTTTATATGGAATAAGTTTCAAGAGCGAATTATAAGCGTCAGGTGTGCTCCAGGCATTTTCATTTATGTGTGTTTTGATGGCACCAGGTGCTATGGCATTTACTCGTATTTTTAAAGGCGCTACTTCTTGAGCAAGGCTCATCATTAGTAGGTGAATGCCACCTTTAGATGCTGCATAGTTTACATGTCCCGCCCATGGAATCATTTGGTGTACAGAACTCATGCAGATGATTTTGCCTGCAGCACATGAAATTTCTGGTTTTACACCTCTTCTTTTGAATTCTTTAATTGCTTCGCGTGAGCACAAAAATTGACTTGTTAAGTTTGTCGAAATGACAGCATTCCATTGGTCGATCGTCATTTTGTCTATGGGAGCATCCCTTTGTATTCCTGCATTGTTAACTAAGATGTCTATAGTGCCAAATCTTTTTTTCATTTCATCAAACATGGCCATGACTTCTTTTTCATTCGAAACGTTTGCTTTGTAGGAAAAACTTTGTGATCCGTAGCTTTTTATTTTTTCTACGACAGCATCTGCTTCAGCATCACCTGCATAGTAATTAACGCACACATCTGCACCAGCTCTTCCCAACGCAATTGCTACAGCCATACCTATTCCAGAATTGGCACCTGTTACCAGGGCTTTTTGTCCTTTTATCAAGGTTAAATTTTCGATATTTGGAGTCATATCTTTACTCAAATAAGGTGGTGTTTTTTCTTCCATTTGAAACCTAGGGGTAATTAATTTGCTAATGAATAAGGAATCGAAAATTTTTTATTTTCTTTGAAGGATATTCGTTTAATTGTAATATACTTCGTGTTAAATCTTAAAAATTATCTATAACGATTGTTTTGCTTTATTGCAAAAAAAAATTGAAAATAGAGTTGAAAAAAACTTTTTTTTAATCCCTTTTTTTGACATGAAGGATATATATCTTTAAGACAAACTATTCTTTTATATTGGAGAATTTTATGAATTCTAAAAAAATGATGGGCGCACTTACTGTAGCTCTATTATTTACGAAAATGGGTTTTGCTGATGTAGGCCTAGAGTTTAATGCTGAAGAAGTTCAACCTGCACAGAATCAAGAAGTGGTTGTAACAGAAGAAGAGATCAACTACTCAGCACTTCCTAAAGCAGAAGCTTCGGAAGTGGCGGTAGAGGATCAATTCGAATTAGATGAAGTGCAAAACTAAGCGCCTAAAAAATCTATTATATCTGAAGCGATAGCATCGGGTATTTCTTCGATGATCATATGGCCCTGTTGAGGATAAACTCTTAACTGGGC
This sequence comes from Chlamydiota bacterium, assembly GCA_016866585.1. Taxonomy (GTDB): domain Bacteria; phylum Chlamydiota; class Chlamydiia; order Chlamydiales; family Rhabdochlamydiaceae; genus VGMB01. The sequence goes on along the minus strand of VGMB01000150.1, from coordinate 2,402 downwards.
TTTTTTAATCTTATCCTTCATCTCTTGAGACAGCCCTATCGGAGCATAGAAATCTACTTCTCCTGTTAGAATCAAAGAAGGACATTCTATTTTAGATAGATCTTGCGCAGAATTAAAGCTTTTAAGGGCTTCTGCTTGTCCTAGAAATCCTTCCACTTGTTGTTGATTTGGATCATTTACCATTTTCTGTATTATGTGCTCTTGAATCTTCTCATTTTGTAAGCATGTGCTACTATATAACCAAGGAAGAACGGTTCTATAAATAAATTCTTCCGGAATTTCTGCTTTTGCCATGTCTAAAATCGTGTCGATTTGCATGAGAGATGTGTAGGGCACTTTAGTAAATGAAGAGCAAATAATGACCTTTTCAACTAGTTGGGGATAATCGATGCATAATTGCTGAGCTATTGCCCCTCCCATTGAATGCCCGACCACATAAGCTTTTTGAATGTCTAGTTTTGAAAGTAACTCTCTTACATCTTGAGCCATCATTTTAATAGAATAGGGTGGACTAGGATGTTGGGTTCTTCCAGATCCCCTGTTATCTAAAAGAATTAATTTAAATTCTTTTTTTAGCCTATCAGCAAGAGCATCCCAGTTATTTAAATTTCTTGTAAATCCTTGAATTAATACTAGAGGAAATCCTTTTCCATGTATTTCATAATACATTTTAATTCCATTGACTTCAGCATAGGGCATATCATGTCTCCTGTGATAAATATAAATCTATTCCACTTTATAGAATAATTTATACATTTACTAGGGGCTTATATGCAATTATATGAGAATTTTTTTTGAGTACTGGTTGCACTTCATCATGGAGAAATTCTAAAACTTGGTGATTAGATCTTCCTATAAAATGTTCTTCTTTCATGAATTCCTCGATTTCTTCTCTAGATAGATCAAATAAAGCATCGGATACTATTTTATTAAGAAGATGAGTGCCAGGCTCTTGTTGTTGTATAGATTCCATGCTGTATGCACGTAATCTTTCATGTAATAGTTGGCGATCTTTGCCCTTTTTTGAGGCGTGCATTAAAATTGTTTCAACAGCCATAAATGGGAGTTCTTCTACAAGATTTTTGCGTATGTTTTTTTCATCTACTTTTAGATCGGAAAATAAGAATACTAAGAGATCTGCTACTGCATCTGCTGTTAAAAATGCATCTGGTAATGCTAGCCTGCGATTTGACGAGTCATCGAGTGTTCGTTCAAGCCATTGCGTTGACGCTGTATAAAGTGGATTTTCATTAAGGGACATAAGATATCGCGATAGTCCGCATATACGCTCTGAGCGGATTGGATTTCGCTTAAAGGGCATTGCTGATGATCCCACTTGGTGTGCTTCAAAGTTTTCAGAGATCTCTTTGCTGTTTGATAGTAAACGTATGTCTGTTGCTATCTTATGCGCTGTTGCCGCGAAGCTAGATAGAACCTGTATGATGCGTATGTCTTGCTTGCGTGTATATGTTTGCCCTGATACGGGAATTAGCCTCTCAAATCCCATTTCTTTTGCTACAGAAAGATCTAGCTGTTTTACTTTATTATGATCCCCATCAAATAATGTTAAGAATGAGGCCTGCGTTCCTGTAGCTCCTTTGGCACCAAGAAAACGTAAGGAATGAATTTTTTCTTCAATATCATGTAAATCCATAAGAAGGTCTTGTAACCAAAGACATGCTCTTTTACCGACAGTGGTTGGTTGCGCTGGTTGAAAATGGGTGTAGCTTAAGCAAGCCAGACTTGCATGTTTTTCTGCAAACGCAGATAGATTTCTCACAGCTTGAAGTATTTTACTGTGAATAAGCGTAAGCCCTTGTTTCATCAAGATCAAATCCGCATTATCTGTTACAAAGCAAGATGTTGCGCCAAGGTGGATAATCCCTTTAGCTTCATGGCAAATATCTCCATAGGTGTGAATATGGGCCATGACATCGTGTTTGAATCGATTTTCATATTCTGCAGCTAAATCAAGGTCAAGTTCATATAAGTTTTTGACCATACTGTCGATTTGCTCTTTTGTAATAGCTATCCCTAGTGATTTTTGCGCTTTGGCTAGTGCTATCCAGAGTTTTCTCCAGGTGATATATTTTGTTTCTTCGGAAAATAATGAAGACATTTCTTTGCTAGCATAACGATGTGACAGGGGAGATTGATAAGAAAAATTACTATTCATTTCTAGACGCTGCCTCATCAGTAAGTGTTGCGATTTGTTTTAAAAGGCTTTTCATGGCTTTTTTTTGTTTTAATGAAGGTTCGAACGTGTTTTCACTTAAGAACTGATGAAGCTTCGATAAAACTGTGATTGCATGGGAAACGTAGTCTTGCGCTCTTTTGTCGTTTTTAGATAAAGGAAAGCGTTTACGTATTATATCTAGTAGTTCTTGTTTAGTTTCCCCTTG
>VGMB01000149.1 GCA_016866585.1 Chlamydiota bacterium | reverse complement strand
TCGGAAGAAAAAACCTTGGAGATTCTCAATCGTTACGGAAAAAAATATTCCCGCGGTGAAGCCAAAATCATTAAAGAATTCATAGAGAGGCTCTGTCAAATTGAATATGAAATACTCTGCGAGAGATCAAAAGCCCAAAACAGCGATCATTTATACACGGGTGTCGACCGATGAACAAGCTGACTATGGATTTAGCTTAGCTCATCAAGAAGATCTCCTACGCAAAGAGTGCGCTCGAAGAGGGATTCACGTTGTTGCTCACTACAAGGACGAGGGATACAGCGCTAAAGATTTCAAACGCCCCTATTTTCAGCAGCTACTGGATTACCTTAAGAGACATAAAAAACAGATTCAGTACCTGTTTGTAACGAAATGGTGTCGGTTCTCAAGGAACATTGAAAATACCATTCTCATGAACCGTGAGCTTCTGTCTTACGGAACCCGAGTTATCACACTGGATGATGGAGAAGAGTCAGATAATCCGGCAAATTTGTTGCTCACGATGCTGAACATGACTCTTCCGGAGATTGATAACCGCATCAGATCAAGAAACACAAAATCTGGGATTCTACGTGCTCTCAAGGAGGGCTATTATCCTTACTGATACGCTCCAGTAGGCTACTCGAAAGATCGAAGCGCTCCAAAAACTCCCTTGCTGATTCATGATGACAAAGCTCCCCTCGTTCGTGAAGCTTTTGAGGTCTTTTCTACAGGCGCATTTCCTATTGAAGATGTTCGAAAAGCATCCTGGAAAAATGGACTCCGATTGCAACGGAGTCAATTTGGTCAGATGTTTAGAAATCCTGTCTATGCAGGGAAGCTTTATGTGCCAGAAACCACAAATGAAGAAGGATGTCTGGTGAAGGGGGTTCACGAAGCGATTGTTTCAGAGGAATTATTCTTGAAGGTGCAAAGGATTTTAAATAAACGTACTGAGACTAACTCCTGTTTACGCACGAGAGAAAAACTGCGTGATGAACTCCCATTAAGAGGCCATTTAACATGTCCCGAATGTGGGAAAACATGGACGGGAAGTATCTCTTCAGGCAAAGGCGGAAAATATCCCTACTATCACTGTGAAAGATCCTGTAAGGTGCGCGTAAATGCTGGCGTTGCTAATGAACGTTTTTTAGAATTTCTAGGCACTCTACAACCACCTCAAGAAATTATCGACCTTCAAATGGCTATGATGGAAGTGCTATTTAAAGCAAAAGAAGGTGATCGAGATCAACAAGTTCACAAGTTAAGGCTAGAAATTGAAAGACATAAACAAAATCTTCTAAAGCTCGATCAGCAGCGATTTCTTACGGGAGAGATGGATGCTGATTCTTATAAACGGCTAAAAACGCATACCACTGAGCAAATTGATAGGCTAACGATCCAGATTAATGACTTGGAAGTCACTGATACAGCTTTTGAAAGATACGCTCGATATGGAATGAGTCTTTTGAAGGATTTGACCTGGTATTTTCAAGAAGCAGAACCCCAAGCAAGAAGAAAGTTACTTGGTTTGATCTTCCCCGCAAAATTGGTCTTTCGAGATGGAAATTATCGAACCAGCGTATTGAATCCAGCTCTTGCGCTTATCTTACAGAAAACAAGGACTTGGTAAATGAAAAAACCGAAGACATTACCATTTCTGAAAATGTCTCCGGTGATGTGGCCAGAACTGGAATCGAACCAGCGACACAAGGATTTTCAGTCCTCTGCTCTACCGACTGAGCTATCCGGCCATCTCTTCAATTTTGAAGAAAGCAATACGATACGTAAGGCAGGATATTTTTAGCAAGATTTTTTATTCCTAATTTTAAAATCACTGCTGATTCTTCAGATCGATCATGTCTTTTAAAATATTCACAGCTTCTTGCAACTGAAAATCAACTTTTGGATCTGCATTGTCGCCAAACATGTAGCCTTGATCATTTCCGCTGCTTATTTTATGTAAATACTCACTAAAACTTTTGTTAGCAGCAATACGTTCTGAACTTTTTTTCTTGAGCTCTGACATTGCTTGAGTCCAAATCGACAATTTCTTTTGCACATTAGGGATATAATTTTTCTGGAACCACATTCTATTTTTAGGATCTATGTCAGCCAGAGAGTCATTATAAGCAGATGGCACCTGGTCGTTCTTAAGAGGATATGCTAAATACCTTTCCCCTATATTATATGGGGCATAACTAGTGGGAACCACCACATCAGCTTTGACTCCTTCAATCTGTGTCGATCTGCCAGAAACAGTATAGTACCTGCCGACCGTAACCTTAAAAAAGTTTTGAGCATTATCATCTGTTACAGTCTGATACTGAATGGTACCCTTACCATAAGTCCTTTCATCTCCAACAACTACTGCAACACCATAATCCTGAAGAGCTTGTGCTACAATTTCTGCAGCTGATGCAGAAGCCTTCGATGTAAGCACAACCAAAGGGCCATCATAAAAAATTCGGCCATCGACATCGCGTAAGTACTGCATCTCTCCTTTAGAATACTTAGATATAACGACAACACCACTTGATATAAACAGTCCCGCCATCTTTACAGCCTGACTTAAAAATCCTCCGGAATTGTCTCTCATATCAATAACAACACCTACTAAATTCCCCTCTTTTTTAAGATTTCGAATAGCTTCTCTCATGTCCCTTTCACAACTAGAGCTTCCACCGCTTTCGTAAAATGAAGGTAGAACAATTTTTCCTATTATCCCATCTTGACATTTTTCAGAGGTATATTTAACCCTATCATCCTGCATTACAATTCTTTCTCTAACGAGCTCTACTCGATCGATTCCAGACTTAGCAACCTTACTTTTATGCCTAACTCCTAAAACGACTCTGGAACCCCTCTCCCCTTTCAATCTTTTGAGAACTTCATCATAACCTGCTGAATCAATAGCCTTCCCATCGATTTCTACCAGCAAATCTCCAGCTGATATCTTACCCGATTTTTCTGCAGGACCGCCTTTGACAACATTCGTTATAAGTATGCCATCGATTCCTTCTCTCAAGACAATACCAACACCCTCAAACTGCTTTTCAAGACTTGCCCTCATCTCAATGGCTTCTTCAGGACTAAAAAACGAAGTGTGGGCATCCAGGCTCTTTGATTGACTCTTCATTAGATGTAAGGCTAAGTAATGATCTGCGTTATTAGACTTTGTATTCGAAGATAGATAAGTACTTTCAGAGCGAACAAATCTTTTTTCCCAAAGCTGAAAAACTTTCTGCTTTCTTGCTGCATTCCAATCAGAAGCTATCGTATGTTTTTTTTCGGCAGCCAAAATATTAAGCATCTGCTTTTTAAATCTAAGCTTCAATTCTTGCACACTATTAGCATATGAACTATAGATCTCTCCCTGAGGAGAAGAGATCTCTTCTCTTGTTAAAAGTAAATCTTTGACAATCTGACTTCTTAATTCCCTGGCTCTTAAGATTGATTTTTGGATTAAAGAATTTAAATTAGTGAAAACTGTAAAATTATTACTATAAAAACCATGAACCACATGCATAAGCTGGTCATCGTTCATATCTAAGTAAGGCTGAACCTCAGATGCCAGCAAATAAATTCTATTAGGATCAAATTGCTCAACGAAAATCCTAATCGACCTACGCGCAAGAGCCGGGGTAAACTCTTTATATTCGACATGAAGGTTTAACATCTCTTCAAACATCCCTTTAACATCAGATGTCTTTAATTTATCAGATACAGCGTAAGCACCTTGAGCTACTAACAGGGATAAAGCCAAACAGCGTTTAAAAAAATACGATTTCATTTTAAACCTCATAAATTAACTTTTTTTTAAAAAAATCTCACATTAATTTCCAAAGAAATCCTTCTTTATAAAAACAATCGATAAAAAGTAAAATCTCAAATTACAGATAATAAGAAGGGTTAATTAATATTATTTTATTAAAAAAATTTGTCTTTAAAACCTTCGATATCATTTATTTTTGAAAGAATTACTTTTGCAAATAATCCAGAGAAACCGCTATATTCTATCAATGTCATTTTGTAAAAAGATTTTGCAAAGGAGTATGGCGACATGCCAACAATTAATCAATTAGTCCGTAAGGGCCGTACAGATAAAGTACGAAGAAAAAAATCACCAGCACTTCAGCAATGTCCTCAAAAAAGAGGCGTATGTCTGCAAGTTAAGACAAAAACACCTAAAAAGCCTAACTCAGCTTTAAGAAAAGTAGCATGGGTTCGTCTTTCTAATGGTCAAGAAGTAATCGCCTACATCGGTGGTGAAGGACACAACCTACAAGAACACAGTATCGTTCTCGTACGCGGTGGTCGTGTAAAAGACTTACCGGGTGTTCGTTATCATATAGTTCGCGGAGCTTTAGACTGCGCAGCAGTTAAAGACCGTAAAAAGTCAAGATCCAAGTACGGGGCTAAACGTCCTAAGTAATCTTAGGATATCTTGAATATAGATATCCTGATTCGCGATTGTTTCTGCAAAGTGTGCAGTAAGAATCTCGGATCGTCTTTCCTTCAGGTATGAAGAAAGGCAAGTGAACAAGTGCAGATCTTTAAAAATTTGAACATACAATGTAAGGAAGAAACACATGTCTAGAAGAAGACGTGCAGCAAAAAGAGAGATCGATCCAGATCCAATATA
>VGMB01000148.1 GCA_016866585.1 Chlamydiota bacterium | reverse complement strand
CTGTCCCATGATCTTAAGATGGTACTATAAAAGTAAAACAACGATATTTTTAGTTTGCTTCTTTCACGATTTATTTTTTGGACTTTTGATGTTATCTCACCTAATCGAAATAAATACATTATGCAAGACTATTTTGTATTTTTCAGCATCATTTGCATGGCTAAAAACATACATTCATATAAATAAAATTGTATTTTCTTTGAAAAGTATAGCTGAATTAGAAACCCAGAAATAAAAAAACCGGACAAATGCTCTTTTCAGAGACTTTGTCCGGTGAAATGCCGACGACTGGACTCGAACCAGCACTCTATTGCTAGAAATAGAGTTTGAGTCTATCGCGTCTACCAATTCCGCCACATCGGCATAGTGAAAGTTCAGAGCTTACTACATATACAGTTTTAAGATCAATATCTTAAGAAACCTTTAAATGCTTTGTCCCATGAATAAGTAACTTTTTCTGGTAAATCTCTATCGTACCTGACCTGCAAAGAGATATAGGGATAGAGATGTTTATTATCAAAATCACGTCCCTCCCCTTTCTGATATAGCTTTATCAAAATTTCTTTATTGTACCATGGAGGGGTTACAACATTAGTGAGATGTCCCTCAAGACGAAGAAATTTTTCATAATCTTTTTGCCCCTTATAAAGAACATGTTCTTTATAATAAGTCATGATCAAATCAACGATGGCCATTGGGGAATTTTCCATTCCCTCCACATAAAAATCCACCTCAGCACCAATCATGTGTTTTGAGCTTATATTGAACGTAGATCCATCTGCGTACGTATTGTGTGCAGGACAACGATGACCACAGGTAATAACCACCCTATGATGAGTTGTATTCTGAATATGATTAAGAAGATCTAAAAGAATAGGATAAATAAATTCCTTTCCATTACGGATAGGAAGACTATGTTTCACAAGCCCATCACAATCGTGCACATAGACAGCGGGATCATTCTCTTTTATTCGCGGTGGATGCGTAGAGCTGCCTTTACAACGGAAATACTCCTTAGTGATACGTGGGAATTTACTTAGTGTATCGGACTCCCACGGGTAAGCTTCGCGAATCCTATGCGCTGGGGTGTCTATAGTATAGGTCTTATCTGCATGATTCCTGTATATAGACTCCACCTGAGTATTTTTTTGGCGAACTTTTTCTTGCTGTGAATGTTCAAGTCCAGAACAACAGACTAGAAAAACCGCAAGGAAGAAAAATAAAAAAAACGATTTAATCATAGAAATTTAAATTTTTTTTACTCATATAAAAGATAAATACGTATCTATCAAGATGTATCAAACCTGATTGTAAAAAGAAAAACAAAAAGAGGCAAATATGGAAAAGAACTGTATATCATTTTTCCCATACTTGCCAGAAATTTTGGGAGGCAGACAGTCGTGTAGTGAACAAAATGATCTTACATTCGAAATATTTTCATCCAAAGAAATGGAGTGTATAAGGAACGAGAAGATGTCTCTTGAGGCAACCGTATTAAAACTTATGCAAGATCTACAAGAAAAATCCAAACAACTTGACAGGGTTACTTACTATCTTGATAGCATTGTGAAAAACATTAATGAAGGTCTAATCTTTGTTAATCACGCTGGTATTATTACCACGTTTAATTCAGCAGCGGAAAAAATATTAGGACTTAAACAAAAAGATGTACTTTTCATAGCATTTGGCGAGAAATTTTCCGATACGGCATTTGGCTTTTCCTTATCAAAAGCGTTGAAAAAATTAGACTGCCCTGGAATTAGCTACTCGAAATATATTTTCAAAGAAAAGGTAGAAAAAGAACTAGAGATATCGACCAGTCCAGTATACCGCAGAGGAAGAGTTCAGCAAGGAATTATCCTGGTAGTCAGAGACATCACCAGACAAAGACAGTTGATGAAGATAGAGCAACAAAATAGACGTATGCAAGAGCTCGGCCAGATAGCCGCAACAGTCGCCCACGAAATACGAAATCCATTAGGTGGAATAGAAGGGTTTGCATCTCTTTTACAAAAAGATTTAGAAAAAGAGCACCCCGAATGGAGCAAGATGGCTGGATATATCATAGAGGGCAGTAAAACGATAAGCCGCCTTGTTGAAAACGTCCTTCGCAGTGCTAGACCCTTATCACCACAGCCCATAGAGTTTAACATAGTGGATCTTGTAGAAGAAATACAGAGACATATAGAAATTGACCCTGGGTTCTCTAAAGACATCCAACTAAGATACCAACCATACGAACCTCATCTTACCGTATTTGCTGACAAGGCTATGGTCGGCTCTGTTATGCTCAATCTTATCCGTAATGCCTACCAGGCCATCAATGGGGTGGGATCTATCCAGATAACAACCTTTATGAAAGACCATAATCTCGTTCTTACAATTAAGGACACGGGACCTGGGATACCGCAGGAAAATTTAGACAGGATCTTTTCTCCATTTTTTACAACAAAAGAAAAAGGAAATGGACTTGGGCTATATGAAACATATCGCATCATCCAAAGTCATAATGGGCAGATTGAAATAAAGTCATCAGCAGACTACGGAACACTATTTATAATTACACTTCCTATTAAAGGTTTTACAATATGATGATCCAAAAAGTTCTAGTTATAGAAGACGACCCTCTCATGAAAGCTTTCATAGTTGAAGTTCTAAAAAGAAAACGATGGGAAGTATCGTGTGCAGACACAGCAAAACAAGCTTTTCACTATCTTGATAATGACAACTTTGACCTTATTATTAGTGATATTAGACTCCCAGACATGACCGGGATCGATGTTCTACGCGCATGCAAGGAAAAGAATAGCCAAGGCATAGTTATTTTAACCACAGCTTATGCAAGCGTAGAAACAGCGGTAGAAGCCATGCGCCTTGGGGCTTTCAACTATCTGATAAAGCCCTTTCCACCGGAAACTCTAGAAGCAGTTATAGAAAAGGCTCAAGAACATGCGGCGCTCATCCAAGAAAATGAACAACTTCGCAAGGAAGTTTCCTTAAAAAACTCTATGGAAAAAACGGCGATGATCGCCCAAAGTCCCGTCATGAAACAATTACTAGAGCAAGTTAGTAAAATCGCTAAAAGCAATGCTAGCGTGTTTATAAGTGGTGAGTCTGGCACAGGCAAAGAAGTTATCGCCAGTGCTATACATTATGGATCACAGAGAGCTAACAATCCTTTTATCCGTGTAAACTGTGCAGCCATACCACATAACCTGCTTGAGTCCGAGTTCTTTGGTCACGAAAAGGGATCTTTTACCGGAGCTATTAATCGAAGAATAGGAAGATTTGAGCTTGCAGATAAAGGAACCTTACTTCTCGATGAAATCTCTGAGATCCCTATGGAAATACAACCCAAGCTACTTCGGGCTATTCAAGAACAAGAATTCGAGAGAGTAGGTGGCAGCAAAGCGATTAAAGTAGATACCAGGTTTATTTCTACATCGAATAGAAATATGAAAGAAACCATAGATAAAAAACAGTTCCGAGAAGACCTGTACTATAGGCTTAATGTAGTTCCTCTAAACCTTCCTCCCTTAAGAGATAGAAGAGATGATATACTTCCTCTTTGTGAATATTTCTTAGAAAAAATATGCATAGAAAATCATAAGCCTAGGAAAAGGCTTTCAGAAGCAGCAAAGCGACGTCTTCTTGAATACCCATGGCCTGGTAACATCAGAGAACTTGCTAACGTGATAGAGCGCAGTGTTGTAATGAACATTGACCACTATATAGAGCCAGGAGATTTACTTATAGACATCGCATGTCATGTTCCGCAAGTATCATCGCCTAGTATTATGGCAACGGGCATCACGTTGTCTGAAGTAGAGAAAAACCATATACTGAATACGCTTGTTATGTTAAACAACAACAAAACCAAGACTGCAGAAACTCTTGGGATCAGCATAAGAACTCTACGTAATAAGTTGAAAGAATACAATCTATCCTAAAAGAAATTCTAGGTACCGTTGAACAGTTTTACTGATATGGGTCCATCTTACGATCTCCCTATCTAGCAAGAGACTTTTTTCATCTAAAGAAGGATTGTCCGATATAAGATACTCTCTTAGTATTGTTGTTTCTATAGCAGTGAGCATATAGGAAAAAAGAAGATCAAAAGAAAGTTCTTCCTTTATCTCCATAATGGCAAGATCTGTCTTCACAGAGGGCATCAAGGAACCATATTCTAGCAAATACTTTTGGGAGGATTTAAGATCCTGTAAAACAACAGTAACAAGATCTTTTACCCTCAGTAAACTCTCTAAAAGAATCTTTTCATGATTTAATTCCATATCATCTTGATGGACTTTATAAATCTGCATCAGGGAATGGATTTTTCCCCGAATGTCATAACAAATAAAAGAAGAACCTAAAAAAATCTCCATTAAAGTTTTATTGGTAACCCCATCTATTGGAAGGCCTACTGTGCTGGTATTATAAAAAGAAATATCTGAATATTTTTTAGCAAATTGAGCTATTGCTGAGGCCTCCATCATCCAGTGAACCAGTGAGCTGACAGGCCTACCATCTATACTCGTTGCCGTGATAAGCTGATGAGAGCTGGCGCTTGAAACGCTCTGTTGGGGGTATGAGCTTATGTGAACACCTTGGGCGTATCTTTCGCTTTCGAT
>VGMB01000147.1 GCA_016866585.1 Chlamydiota bacterium | reverse complement strand
TCTTTATCGCAAAGTAAAGATTACCACCACTACAGTATGTCTGGAACATACTATTATATTTTCAACACTAAAGAATACCCTTTCACCAACGTCCATATAAGAAGAGCATTTTGCTATGCCATACACAGAGAAGATATAGTGAAGAACTTGCTACAAGGCAATCAAACACCAGCAACAGGACTTATCCCACCCAGCATGTGTGACATAACACCACATTTCCAAGATGCTGACATAGTTCTTGCTCAAAAAGAGTTTGCAATAGGACTCAAAGAGCTAGGTATATCGAAAGATAAATTTCCTGCCATAAAACTTTCCTACAACACAAATAGTGGACATCACAAGATAGCCCAAGCTGTTCAAGAACAATGGTCTCAAGTTTTAGGGGTAAATGTATATCTTGAAAACATGGAATGGAAAGTGTTTTTAGATACAATAAGGACACACACCTTCCAAGTGGCTCGTATGGGAGGGATCGCCAGTTTCAACGATCCTATAACCTTTCTTTCCGCATACCAGCACGAAACATCTTCCCTGAACCAGTGCCAATGGAGCGACCCTGAATTCTCTAGATTAATAGAACTATCTGAAAATGAAAAAGATAAAAACAAAAGAATGAGCTACCTGCTTGATGCAGAAAAGATTTTTATCGATCAAATGCCGATTGCCCCTATATACTTCTATTCTGGTAGCTACATGCAAAAACCATACCTAAAGAAAGTAAACATCTCCGATCTTTCGGACATTGATTTCAAATATTCCTACTTGGAGAGCAAATGACTCTGCACATTCTCAAAAAGATCGGCATACTACTCCTCTCCCTTTTTATCGTTTCCACTGCCACTTTCTTTTTGATGCATGCGATACCCGGAGATCCTTTTACTCAAGATAAAGCGATACCAGAAGAAATCCTAAAAGCAATGAACTCTCACTACGGCCTAGATAAACCCCTATTTTACCAATATGTAGAGTACATGAAAGGTGTCATGACATGGGATCTGGGACCTTCGTTTAAATACCAAGGCAGAACGGTCAATGAAATAATCTCTGAGGGTTTTCCGGTATCCCTATATTTAGGTTTAGAGGCGCTTACATTATCGATCCTTGGAGGAGTTGTTCTTGGGGCATTTGCAGCATTCAAATACCACAAATGGCAAGACAACCTGCTTATGATTCTAGCTGTGCTTGGGATATCAATACCTAGCTTCATCCTAGCAACGTTTCTTCAATATCTTTTTGCTATGAAGCTAAATATATTTCCAGTGGCTCGTTGGGGCTCATTTAGTCATACAGTCTTACCGGCGCTATCGCTCTCAGCCCTCCCTATGGCCTTTATAGCAAGAATGATCCGCTCTAATATGATAGAAATATTCCAACAGGACTATGTTACTACTGCAAAATCTAAAGGGCTCAACACCAACGTGATCATCTTTCGTCACGTATTGAGAAATGCCATACTGCCAGTGGTCACCTTCCTTGGTCCCCTTTCAGCCTCAATACTTACAGGAAGCTTTGCAGTAGAAAAAATCTTTGGTATACCCGGTCTCGGGCAATGGTTTGTTCTTAGCATCTCCAATAGAGATTATACTGTGATCATGGGAACCACAATATTTTATAGCGCGATCTTGATGTTTTGTATATTTGCAGTAGATATTATCTACTGTTTTATTGATCCAAGGATCAAACTGAAGGAGTCTAAATGCAAAATATAGACAATGCGTCCTATCTTTTTCTTCCCCTTTCAGAGGAGGAAAAAGAAAACCACCTCCAACCCTTATCCACAGAACCCCTGTCATTCTGGAGAGACGGATGGATCCGATTTAAAGGGAACAAACTGGCGCTTATAGGATCCTATGTTTTGCTGTTTTTATTTATCATGGCGATCTTTGCGCCCTTCTTCACTTCCTACAAATATTACGAAACACATCTCAATCTAAAAAACATGCCCCCCTGCAAAAAGTTTTGGTTTGGCACCGATGAACTGGGTAGAGATCTCTTCACAAGAGTATGGTGGGGAGCAAGAATATCCCTTTTTGTTGGGATCATGGCCTCTTCAATAGATCTGCTTATCGGTGTATTGTATGGCTCTGTAGCAGCTATTGTCGGTGGAAAAAAAGAAGAGCTCATGATGAGAACCTGCGATATTCTATATTCTATTCCTTACTTGCTGGTTGTAATACTGCTTATGGTCATTATCGGTCCCGGCATCATGACGATTATTTTAGCGCTCACCATTACAGGATGGATAGGCATGGCACGTATCGTGCGCAGCCAGATACTACAGCTAAAAGAAATGGAGTTCGTCAAAGCAGCCATCACCATGGGAGCGTCTAGAAAAAGAATACTACTAAAGCACCTAATACCCAACTGCATGGGTCCAATTGTCATAACAGTTACCTTGACCATACCATCAGCCATATTTGCAGAGGCTTTCTTAAGCTTCCTAGGCCTTGGTGTTCAAGCACCGATTGCAAGCTGGGGCACTATGGCCAACGACGGCCTATCAGCGCTAAGATACTATCCGTGGCGCCTTTTCTTTCCTGCAGGTTTTATCAGCATCACAATGTTATGCTTCAACCTTGTTGGTGATGGATTAAGAGACGCGTTCGACCCAAGGCTTAGATCATGACAACTCCTCTTCTAGAAATAAACAACCTAAACGTCCATTTCTCAAGTCACGGCAAAAAGCTATATGCCGTATCAGGTATTGATCTCACTCTGAACAAAGGTGAAACCCTAGCTATTGTCGGTGAGTCAGGCTGTGGCAAGAGCGCAACCGCTAAGGCTATAACGAAACTTCTACCTTCATTCTCTAGTCGTATCAGCGGTGACATACACTACGAAGGACGCAACCTTACCCATCTTAACGAATCGCAGATGCAATCTATAAGAGGTAAAGAGATAAGCATGATCTTTCAAGATCCCATGACATCACTTAACCCTGTGTTACGCATAGGCATGCAGATCATAGAAGGATACCGCAAACACCACCCAGGTGTCAGCTTTAAACAAGCGCAAGAGTATGCAATAGAGATGTTACAACTTGTAGGAATACCGAACGCCTCAGAAAGAATTAACGATTTTCCTCACACCTTAAGTGGAGGGATGAGACAAAGAGTGATGATAGCGTTAGCGCTTGCTTGCAAACCTAAAATACTCATTGCCGATGAGCCAACAACAGCCCTTGATGTAACGATACAGGCGCAAATTTTAAATCTGATCAAAGAAATTCAACAAAAGACCCAGACGAGCATCATGCTGATTACACATGATCTGTCTGTCGTGGCGGGTTACTGCGATAGGGTTCTTGTGATGTATGCTGGTAAAGTCATGGAAAATGCTTCTGTTTACGACTTGTTTTATAATCCTAAACACCCCTATACGCAACTGCTGCTTAAGGCGATCCCCAAAATCAATATGGCTAGAGACATCCCTCTTCTACCAATCGAAGGACACCCTCCACAAATGACATTCAGACTTGAAGGGTGCCCATTTGTAGCAAGATGCCCCCATGCTATGAAGATATGCAAGATAAAGACCCCTCCTGCTAAAAAAATTTCAAATACGCAAAGCTGCTCTTGCTGGCTTTACTATAAGGAAAGCAGCTCATGACACAGGCCATTTTATCTATACAAAACTTAAAGAAGTTCTTCCCCACAAAATCAGGTCTTCTGAAAGCTATCGACGACATATCCATAGACATACATGCCGGTGAAGTTCTTGGTCTGGTCGGCGAGAGTGGTTGTGGCAAGTCAACACTTGGCAAGATCCTCATGAAACTAGAACAACCGACAGAAGGAAAAGTTCTATTTGAGGGTAATGACATCACAGAGATCTCTCAAAGCTCTTTAAGGGCGCATAGAAAAAACATACAAATGATATTTCAAGATCCTTACGCCTCTTTAAATCCTAGAATGACGGTATCCGACATCATAGCTGAACCTATCGACATACATAGGCTTTATCAAGGAGCTCAAAGAGAAGGAAAAATCGACGAGCTTCTAGATACCGTAGGAATAGACGTTTCTTTTAAAAACAGATTCCCTCACGAGCTGAGCGGCGGACAAAGACAAAGGATCGGAATTGCAAGAGCTCTTGCTCTAAGCCCAAAATTCCTGGTATGTGATGAACCAATATCAGCGCTGGACGTGTCGGTTCAGGCGCAAATCATAAACTTACTCAAGAAGCTACAGAAAGACTTTGGCGTAACAATTATCTTTATAGCTCACGATCTTGGCGTCGTTAAATACCTATCGACAAAAGTAGCTGTAATGTATCTGGGTAGAATTGTTGAGGTAGCTCCTGCTGATGAGCTATACGATTCACCTAAACATCCCTATACTCAGGCCTTAATTTCTGCTATACCTATCCCGGATCCAAAAATGGAAAGATCTAGAGATAAGCTTATCATTAAAGGAGAAATTCCAAGCCCCGTTAACCCTCCTGTGGGGTGTGCATTTGCCACACGATGCCCTAAGGCGCAATCATCATGCTTCCATAAACGACCTGCGCTCGAAAGCATCTCCGATGCTCACAAAGTTGCATGCCACCTGCTTTCCGTCTAAGGAACGCAGGTCAGGCTAGTTTCCTATAGAGAGCACCTGCTTAGGCAATTGAAAGACGATATTTTCTTCCGTATATACAACATCTTCAACAGAGGAAACACCAAGCTGACAT
>VGMB01000146.1 GCA_016866585.1 Chlamydiota bacterium | reverse complement strand
TTGCCAAAAATTGGGTAAAACAGCAGTTCGCAAAGCCTGGAGAGGTTTTCTTACATGCCGTACATAGGTTGGATAAGCCAGTATCGGGATTGGTTTTATTTGCAAGAACATCAAAAGCTCTTTCTAGACTTAATGAATTCATGAGAATGGGACGATTTAAAAAAACGTACTTTGCAGTTGTAGAAGGTGTTGTTTCACAAAATACTGGTCTTCTTGAAGATTATCTTCTTCATGGTGAGCATATCGCCCTTAAGGTTCAAAAAGAGGTAAATGGTGCCAAGTTGTGTAGATTACAATATGTAGTGATCAAAAGAGGGAATGGTAAGACGCTTTTAGAAATCGATTTAGAAACAGGAAGATACCATCAGATCAGAGCGCAGCTTTCTTTTTTTGGATACCCAATAGTTGGTGATACTAAATATGGAGCAAAAAATAATTGCCTCGGTAAAAACAAGATAGCTCTTCATCAAGGAAAGCTTTCATTTCCTCATCCAATAACAAAGGAAGATCTATTTTTTACATGCATCGAACCTTGGTCTTTTGAAAAAATAAACAACACTTGAATTATATAGAACGTTGTCATAAACCTGTTTAAAATTTTCTTTTCATAAGAGAGATGGTTTATGTCGGTGATGAATGATAGTCTAGAAGATCTCTTTAAGGAAGCTAAAAGACTTGAGTTAGTTGGTGATTTAAGAAGTTCAATTCATATTTATGAGCATCTTAACCAAAAGTATCCTGATAATCCTCTTATCTTAAAGTCTTTAGCAAATGCATTGCTCGTTTTAGGAGAACATAACCAAGCTTTATATTGGTACGATAAGTGCCTGCAAATTCAGCCCAATCATCCAGATATCTACGTAAATGCTGGCGCTATTTTTAAAATGGAATCCAATCTAGAGAAAGCCATAGAGTGTTTCAATAAAGCCATAGAGCTTAATCCAAAATATGCGTTGGCATATTCTAATTTAGGTATTTGTCTATACGAAAAAAAACTCTTCCAACAAGCAGGAGTGTGTTTTCATCGTATCATTGAGCTAGATCCTAGTAATCATGAAGCTTATTTTAGTTGGGGTAATTGTTTGCAACAGCAAGGAGATCATCAGCTTGCGATTGACTGTTACAAAAACGCTATAAAAGTACAACCGCACAAGGTTGAGTATTATAATCCTCTCATTGAAGCCCTTTATATTCAAAATCGAATCAATGAAGCCCAACAATACTGTAATACATTCTTAGATCATTTTCCTAACGAAGCTATTGCTTATTTTAATAAAGGAAATATTCTAAAAGTTATTGCTGAATATGATCAAGCTATCGTTTATTATGACAAAGCGATATCTATGAAACCTGATCTTACTGAGGCTTATAATAATAAGTCATTGTGTCATAAAGAGCTCAAAAATTATGACGAAGTTATTAAAGTATGCCTCACAGGACTTGAATTTGATCTGAATTTCCATCCACTTTATTCCACTCTTTATGAGGGCTTTCAAGAGCTAAAACAATACGAGCGTGGAATAGAAATATTTTCACAACTTGCATCAAAGGGTGTAGATAATCACATTCTTTTTTTCAATTTAGCGAATTTATATGAAAAAAATAAAGAGGATCTAATAGCCCTTCATTTTTACGACAAGTGCATAGAAAAAAAAACAGATTTTGTAGATGCCTATCTAAATAAATCATACATGCATTTTAAACTTGGAGATTATGTAAAGGGAGTTGATTCCGCTAAGAGGTGTTTAGAATTAGACCCTAATTCTGCTCGGGGATATGCAACGCTGGCTATGTCTTATTATAATTTAAAAGAATTTGATCTAGCAATAGAGGTCTGCTCAAAGTCTATTCAGTTAAATCCCAATAATTCTGGACATTATTGTAATATGGGGGTTTATCTTTCTACTATTTGTAGAAATCAAGAAGCTATAGAATATTATAAAAAAGGTTTAGAGCTAGAGCCCAATTCTGGAATGATTCTCGCGAACATGGGTGCCTGTTATCAGTCCTTGGGCAAATTGCAACAGGCTCTCACATGTTTTAATCTCTCGATTAAAGTTGAGCCCGAATTTTTACCAACTTACTGGAATAAAGCTTTATTTCTTATTACACAAAAAAATTATCAAGAGGGTTTAGCTCTCTATGAATTGAGGTTTGATCTAGAGCCGACTAAATGTTGTTTAAGAAAATACTCTAAGCCCTTACTCAATACAGATAGTGTTAGTGGTAAGGTGGTATTTATGTATCCAGAACAGGGGCTAGGAGACTCTATACACTTTTGTCGATTTGCAAAGACTTTGGCTGATAAAGGGGCTAAAGTTATTCTAGAGGCCCCCAATTCTCTTAAAACGTTATTTGAACATTTAGATCCAAGGATAGAGATTACTTTTCCCGGAGAGGAACCTGATTTTTTCGATTATCATGTCCCTTATATAACCACCGCAAAAGTTCTTAGTATAACCCCCGATACCATCCCGGATTCTGTTGGATATTTAAAGGTGCCAAAAGAATATAGGGATAAATGGAAGAAAATCCTTGGTCCTAAAAAACGGATTCGTATCGGATTTAATTATTTTGGATCAAAGATTTACAAAAATGATCAAAGAAGTATTCCGCTAGATCAATTCGATCGTTTGTTTGATCTTCCGTTTGACTTTCATTGTTTGCAAAATCAGCTCAGTATCGAAGAAAAAAATATAATGCAAACCTTTTCAAACGTTTATATCCATGACGATAGACTTAAAGATTTTACTGAAACTGCAGGGCTTATAGATCAATTGGATTTAGTTATTACTGTAGATACGTCTGTAGCTCACCTTACGGGGGCTTTAGGTAAAAATGGATGGCTTATGCTTAAATATATGCCACATTGTTTTTGGCATCTGGAGGACGTCACGACTCCTTGGTATGATTCTCTTCGTTTATATAGACAAAGTGAGAATTGCTCATGGCCCGAAGTTATTGAAAAAATCCAAAAAGAATTACTGGATTATTATGGATCATAGTGAATTTTTTCATAAGGGATGTCAACTTATATCAGAAGCTCGTTACTTTGAGGCCCTAGATCTTACAGATAAAGCTTTGCAGCTATACCCTAATTCTCCAGAATTGCATTTCAATAAAGGTCTAGTTTTAAGCTTTCAAGAAAATACCAAACTAGCAATAGCTCACTTCGAGAACGCGCTCATGTTAGAACCAAAAATGAGCTTTGCGTTACTTAATTTAGCTTATTTATATATTAATCAGGGGGATTTTCCCAAGGCTGTTGATTATACATCAAGGTGCTTGTGTATTGATCCTTATGAGTTTAGAGCTTATTTTTACAAAGGATTAAGTTTTGAAAGATCGTTGCTTTGGGAGGAGGCATTACAAGCCTATACTCTTTGTTTGTCTTTGAATTCAAATTTTTTTGAGGCGTATGTAAATAAGGGAAATGTCTTATTTCATCTAAAAAGATTTGAAGAGTCAATACAAACTTATAGGCAGGCTCAAGCTATTAAAAATGATATATCGCTGCTCATGAATATTGGAGTGTGTTTACAAAATTGTAACAAGCTTGAAGAGGCGCTAAACGTTTATCAAGAATGTTTGAAATTAGATGAAAATCAGTATATGGCATGTTTCCAAATGGGTAATGTGTATTTTGCTCTAAAAGATTATAAGTTATCGATCAAATGGTATGATCGCTGTATTGTGATTAATCCTACATTTCATGATGCATTTTATAACTTAGCAATATGCTTACAGCAATTGAAAGAGTTCAAGCGTGCTGTTACAACATATGATTTTTTTCTAAAGCTACGCCCAGAAAGACAAGATGCTTATTTAGGGTATGGACAGTGCTTATTTGAAATTGGCATGTTCGACGAAGCTACACGAGTAATTTCCGATTTCATAAACGTTTGTCCTCAAGATTATAATGCTTTTTTGATTAGGGGGATCGCTTTTTTATGGGGAAAAAAATTTAATGAAGCAATTAATGATTTTAGCAAAGCTATCGAGCTTAATGAAGATCTCGCTTGTGCCAAGTGGAACAAAGCTCTTACATTACTTCTTTTAGGACAATATGAAATAGGCCTTGATCTTTATGAACATAGAAGGGAATTACCTAATTTAAAAAGTGATTTTTATCGAGTATCAGGAATAGAGCTTGATCACTTAGATGTTTCCGGAAAGATTGTTTATGTCTACCCAGAGCAAGGCTTCGGAGATATAATTCAATTTTCAAGGTACCTTATTCTTCTTAGCAAAATGGGAGCAAGGGTGATATTCGGCGCTCCGTATCCATTAAAAGCTCTTCTAAAATCTCTTGATAGCGACATAGACATCATTGATAGAGATGATCCAGTCCCATACAATAATTTTATCTGTCCTATAGGATCACTTCCGAGGTTATTTAAAACTAGAAGAGATTCTATTCCATCCCTTAGCTCTTACTTAATCCCAAGCAATCCCAAAGTTGCAAGATTTACAGCTATACTAGGACAAAAGAGCAAAATAAGGGTTGGTTTTGTTTTTGCCGGCTCAAAATTCCATTTTAGAGATCATATTCGAAGTATTTCATGTAGTGAATTTCTTAAGATTTTTCCAGAAGAAGTTGACTCAATTTGTTTGCAATCAGAAATATCGCAAGAAAATAAAGGTTTACTTGAAAGCTTTGGTGCAAGGAGTTTGGATAAGTACCTTGATGATTTTTCTGATACTGCAGCTTTAATTGTAAATATGGATCTCGTGATTAC
>VGMB01000145.1 GCA_016866585.1 Chlamydiota bacterium | reverse complement strand
GTATACGATGAGTTTGACGATAATAATGACCCCTCATTATTTCGTATCTATAAGCCCTAGTAGCTCAACATTTGTGAAAAACTTTCTAACTAAGAAAGGAAAGATCCCCGACTCTCATAGCCTAAAAGTTCTGATTCAACTTTTACTGAGAATAACACAAGAATTTACACTTCAAATACGACGAGTAAGGCACAATGTTTTAACCCAGCAAAAAGAGATGATCCACGTGGGCAGTGAAGATATTTCCGATTTAACACGACACGAAGAAATTCTAAATCAATACCATTCTTCTCTCTCCCCTCTACGTGCAGTACTCGACAGTCTACTCACTGGCAAGTTTATCGCCCTCCATGAAAAAGATAAGGAGCATATAGATGACGTCGTCAATGCTATCATGCAATCCGAAGATCTTTGTAGCACGGTCAATAAAACAATCCGCAGCTTAAGAGATTCTTACCAAATAATTTTTACAAACAACTTAAATAAAACAATCAAACTACTAACAGCTCTCACTATAATATTTAGCATCCCAACTATGATCTCTAGCTTGTATGGTATGAATATAGCCCTACCATTTGTTGAATTCAAACATATGTTTGGAGTTTTATTTACCCTGATCATCATTTTTAGCTTAGTCTGCGTATACTACTTCAGAAAAAAAGGATGGATGTAAATCCATCCTTTTTTAGTTATAAAAGCTAATAAAAGTATTCAAATACAAAGCAAAACTCACCCATAAAAAGTATGGAGTCAGAAGAAAAGCTGCCATCTTACAGTGTTTACAACTGGCAATAATAGTCATTAAGAGTGAAATCCAAAGTAAAAAAATGATTATCATTCCACCGATGGGCGATCTTAAATAAAAAAACACTGGAGACCAAAGAAAGTTTAGGATCATTTGGATATAGAAATACGTTAAAGGACCAAGAGGCATAGGCTTGTTTTGCTTTTGAAGAAGTAATCTCCAAAATGCAAAAGCTATCATCGGATAGAGAATTCCCCACGCAATAGGAAAAACACCATCCGGTGGATTAAGCGTAGACTTGTGAAGAGTTGTATACCAACTATGAACAGAGTCTTTTGTAAACTGTCCAGAAATATAAGCCAAAATTCCTATTGAAAAAAAGGAAATCAGAAATAACTTAAACGAACTTAATTTAGATTTTTTCATAAACATATTCCTACTATGCGATATCTAATCCTCATTATGGGAAGATCTGATTTTTAATATAGCTATAAAAATAACCATCTTACTTCCCTTTTCTATTGATGCATAAAATCGAAAAAAAAAATATGATGCCATTTTCATTTTAAAAAACACTTACCTTCTTAATAGATCTATAATGGAATCAAATCTGCCCTCAGAACAAATTCAATTTACAGACTTTCTCAAAGTCGATATACGTGTTGGAACAATAATCAAAATAGAAGACTTTCCCGAAGCCAGGAAGGCTGCCTACAAACTTGAAATAGATTTTGGACCTCTTGACAAAAAACGTTCTTCGGCCCAAATTACTCAGAACTACTCTAAGGATGATCTTTTAGGTAAACAAGTTATTGCTGTTGTTAACTTCCCTCCCAAACAAATAGGGAAATTTATTTCAGAAGTGCTCACCTTCGGACTTCCTGATGAAAATGGAACGGTCATCCTTACTCAACCTACAGGAAAAGTTCCTAATGGAAGCAAACTATACTAAGAAAGATTATTTCCCTAAAAAAATCATGATTGTAGGGATCCCTGGAAGCGGTAAATCTACATTTGCCCTTAAACTAAGCCAGTTCCTAGATTTACCTTTATATCACTTAGATAAATACTTTTTTATAAATGGCTGAAAAAAAAGAAATTACGAAGAATTTTTACAAATACAAAAAGAGCTAGTGGATAAAGATTCTTGGATAATCGATGGAAACGCTACAGCCTCATTTGAAATGCGTTTTTGCAAGGCTGATACAGTTATTTACTTTCGATTCAATCGTTTCATTTGCTTGTGGCGTATTTTTAAAAGGTTGATTTGTAAAAACCCTCATATCTCTGATCGTGCTGATGGATGTACTGAGCAGGTTCGCTTTCGACTTATAAAATATCTATGGGCCTATCCTGACAGAATAAAAAAATCTATTAAAGATTTGGCAAGAAAATATCCTACAGTTAATTTTTTCGAATTTAATAATGATGCTCAGATCAATGCGTTTCTAAAAATGCTCAAAGAAAATCACAAATACACTTATAGACCGTACAGCAAGCTGTTCCCTTATCTTTTTCAAAACGAAAAAAAACGAATCGCATCTTTTTTACATATCCCTATTGAAATAGTGCACATAGGCAGTACATCTATTCCATGTCTTGGAGGAAAAGGGATCATAGACATCACAATTTGCACATCCAAAGAGAACATGGAACTTGTCTCTAACGTTTTACAAAATATTAGATATGAATATCGACCAACTTTCAGCACACCTGAAAGGTTGTATTTTATCACATATTTAAAAGATCCTGAAGAGGGAATTCGTAGATATCATGTTCATTTAACTTATACCTCCAGTAAAGAATGGAACGAGCTTATTGAATTTAGAAATTATCTAAGAAATCATCCTGAAGCAGCAGCAGAATATGCTAGCATCAAAAAACAAGCGGCCAACACTGTAAATCGTGATGGAAACCTTTACCGTAAAATGAAAGAGCCATTTTTGCAAAAAATTAATAATCTTATTAAGAATGCTTCTTAAGTAAGCAAACTCTCTTATTTACTGATTTTTTACGATTTCATTTCACAAAAACTCACAACATCCTTAGTGTTTTGCAAATTTTTCTTATTTGTAAAAATCTAGGTGCTTATGAAACTGATGCGCTTGCTGTTATTGTTTTTTCTCATACCAAGCCTTATATACAGCTCCCCTTACTACCAAGATAAATACAATAGAGACTTAAAAAAGCTTATCGAAAGATGGGACAAACATAATGCATGTATAAAGAAGTTCACAGAGCTAAGAGAAAAACACTCACTTCCTCAGCAAAACACGTGCGCTCTTTTAAAGGAGGCGATCAGCTACTGCGATTCAGCCTTAAGAAAATGTGATCGCATTCTGCATAGACTTGATATAAAATCCAAAAGCGAAAGGAAAGACTGGGTAAATTACAGAAAAACAATAGAAGATCTTAAAGGAACTCTAGCTACTGAGATCAAAAACATCCAAACATTGATCGATAATACTCATAAAGATGCTGCCTACACTAAAGCGATAAGCTTTCATCAACAGAGCGAGCAAAAAGCCCATGAGGCTCATGAAAAGATTAAAGATTACACCATTGACATACATCAAATCGAAAGCGCTGTCACCCTCTTCGACAATGTCGCCTCGTTATATGAAGAGGCCTCAAGCCTTGCTTCTATTGCCCATGATAAAATCTCACAATATCCTGATGAAGAAAGTAAAAATGTCTTAGCAACAGCTGCTACGACATACAAGGCACATTCTGAAAAATACAAGCAAGAAGCCATAGAGATCCCTAAGGTCATCGCAAAACAAAAGGCCTCCTTATTGGACGCCCTTACTAGCTTGGAACAAGATAGCCTTCTGTTTAAAGAAAAGGGATTCGATCGTATTGCGTATGATGTGCAAAAACACATGCTACCTATCCTTAAAAAACTCATCGACAGCACATCGGGCAGTGAACATAGCTATTTTGTAGAAAAAAATACAAGCGCAACTAGATCGATAGAAGAGTTTGAATTATCAGCTGATAAAAACAGGCTCTCCGAGATCATCTATTCCCCATCTCAAGATCTGTTTAAAGAGAAAGAAAGGAGAGCCAACTTTTTTACAAACAACACTAAAGAGAGCTCTACGTTATTTGAGAGAAAAAAAACAGAAGAGTCATCCTTACCATGCGCCATTTCTTTAGATGGTTATGTTAACAAACAAGAAAAAAACTTCACGGTCTACGCCAATCAGTTTTATCGCTTTTTACTCCAAGCACCATCCAAACCTTCCCAGCTTGTTGTCACCGTCTATGAAAAGGAAGATCCCATACACAAAGAGTTAATTGACCTGCCTTGCAAAGATCCACTATCATGGCATAAGTATATAACAACAGAAGGGATGGTCTACATACCAGACACTAAGTTGAAAGCTTGCTACGGACTGGATCTGCGTCTACATGTAGCCTACGATCCCACACACCCCTTTGCCATGATCATCTCTCAAAAAGGGATAAATACCACATACCGATTTTCTTTCTCTTTAGATGGCATAAGCCCACTTTATACAAGTACATTCTTCATGAGCCCGCCATGGCAGCTCGATGTCCTCAAGAAACCATCTAGCGCTAGCCTAGCTACTCTCAATAAAACTGAGGACACTGTATTAACAGCGCAGATCATAGAGGATGACACTGTCCCCTCTTCGTATGATATGCCAGGCTACCCCTTGCTTGATGAAATTGTGGAGAGGCATAAAAAAGACCCTCTGCTCCTTACTCAGTACGTATACCATGAAATAGATCTCATCGACCCTTTCATGGAAAAAGAAAATGGTATATTTCTTGCGCCGGCTATACACAGAAGTCCTCTAATGACCCACCTTCAAAAGCAGGGATCTCCCTGGGAGCAATGCAACCTTCTTGTGTACCTGCTAAGAAAAGCAGGCTACAAGGCAAGCTGCGTCATAGGAGACCCTCTATCCTTACCTAAAGCATATATAGAAAAAATGTTTCTCTCGCGACTTGCTAAGGATAAGAGAGAAGCTCTTGTGAAATATCCATGG
>VGMB01000144.1 GCA_016866585.1 Chlamydiota bacterium | reverse complement strand
GAGATTTGTAGTCTGTCCAGCCTTTTGCTTTTGTTTTAAATGGTGTGGCCTGCTTCAAGAAGTCGTTTACGATTTTTATTTTCTCTTCGTCACCCTCTTCTAAAATACCTAAGATGACTCTTGAAGGTGTGTCCCTGTTATTGTCCCATGTCTTTTGGCTCATTTTCATTTTCAGCCATTTACCAAGCTGTATATTGCCCTTTGTAACACATACAGATTCTGATTTTTGTTGATTTCCTTTAGTTCCAACTTTTTGCTCTGGATCAGGATTAGTAAGTATTCTGGAGCATGGTGTCTTTAATGCAAACAGGTGGTCAACTTTTTGCTTAGATTTAACTAAATGAGGATTATCTAGATTGAGCTTGGCTCCATCAGCAAAATAACTAATAAGTCCTTTTGCTGCTGGTGGCTTGTAAAATGAATTTGTTGCAATTCTTTTTATGCATTTCTTTTCAGATCGTATTTCTTGTGATCTTAAAGGGGGATGGTTAATTTTAATTTGAGTGTTATTTGAAATAGTACTCATTAAAAAAACCTGATAATTAATTTCAGTATATTATATCTAATTAACAGTAATTATTCTACTTTAAATTGATTTTTGAGTTATACTCTAGCTTCTTCCACTCGAAAAAATGGCATAATAGGAGAAGTTGAGTGTATTGCTAGAAAGTCTATTTCTAAAGGAAAAAGTATATATCCAAGGGCTTGTAAATAGTTGATCAGTTCTTGAGGATCATTTTTGATATATTCTATGAGGATCGCTGGTTTATGAGTGAGTATGGTGTTCTTTGCTCCATGTAGTACTTCAAATTCCATTCCCTCTACGTCAATTTTTATCAGATCTAATCTGGATAAATTTAGAGAGTCAATTGTTATTAACTGGATTGTAGTTTGGTTTTTACTAACATCTTGTCCGATGTATTGAGAACTTTCAGTCTGTCTAAGCTCAAGACTTCCGAATGAAGAATTGATCGTATAGTTAGGTTCAGGGATTGTTATGAAGCCAGGCTCAGATCCTAATGCAAAATGATGAGCGTCTGCATTTAAGCAGTTATTAATAATTATGTTACCAGCTAGTGCGTAAAAGATTTTTCTTTGCGCTTCAAAGGCCATAATGTATCCCCAGCCATGCATATGTTTGGCAAGAGATACTGTTAAACATCCAATATTCGCGCCGCAGTCTATAGCAATTACACCATCTCCAAAGAATTCTCTAGACTTAGATAGTACAGCTTTAGCGATTTCTACATTAGTCCATTCATATTCCGAGTTAGACATGATTTTAAAGCCAACACCAAATGTGCCATTTTCATCAGTGTGGCAGTCATTTCTATTTACAATCATCGTTCCATGGTTTGTGGAAATAAGAACGAAAGGTGCAGGTCGTTTATTGCTCACGATAATACCTTTTATGTATAAGTTGAGATTCTTTAAAAGTAGAAGACTACATTAAAAAACAAAAGATTTTTTTGCATCTTAAAATGAATAAACGTAGATTTAATCATTGTAAATATTTGCCATCAGCAATTTTTTAAGTATGTGGAAAGTGTAATTATGCACATCAAAACTTCTTTGGATCAGGAGCTTTTTTTAAGAGCCGTAGCTGAGCGTGACAAAGGAAATCACTACGAAGCTCTTTCATTATTTCATAAGGTATTAGAAAGTGCTCCAAAAAGAATAGATGTACATATTCAGATAGGTTTATTGTATTTAAATACTAAAGATCTCAAGAATGCTCAGGTTTTTTTTGAAAAAGCTTTAACATTGCATCCTGATTTTTTTGAGCCTTATTTTTATTTAGCTTTTGTACATCATCAAAAAAGGGAGTTTGATCTAGCAATAAACTGGTACAGCAAGGCTTTGCTGTATAAAGAAGATCAATTCGAAATACATGCAAATTTAGGTGGTATTTATTTAGAGATAAGTCAGTTTGAAAGAGCCATACTTAGTTATGAGCGGGCGCTACTCATAGAACCTTCATCAATCTATGCTCTAAATTTATTGGCAACAAGCCTTATAAACATAAATAGACTCGATGAAGCGCGTACGTACCTTGCTAAAAGTTTAGCAAGAGAACCATTAAATCCCCAATCTTTATACCTGTTGGGTATTATTCACAAAAGAAAAGATCTAATTAAAGAGGCTATTGAGTGTTTTTCTTTAACTTTAAGAACTAATCAAGATCATTTCGAAGCTCTTTTTAATAGGGCAGAGTGTTACTCTGCTTTGCATGAATATGATTTAGCTATCAAGGACTTTGAACGTGCTGCTATTGAAGCAAATAACATAAAAGAAAGCACACCGCGCTATATGTATCTTTCTGAGTGGAATTTAGCTCAAATCTACTTGAAGCTGGGTGATTATTTAAGGGGTTGGCGTCTGTATGAAAATAGGTTCCATATAAAAAGTTTAAATAATCCTAGGTTGTTTGCAGATAAACCCCTTATGACAAGCCTTGAAGTTGCGAATAAGGTAGTTCTTGTATATGCAGAGCAAGGGTATGGTGATGTAATCCAGTTTTGTCGGTATTTACTTCTTTTAAAAGAGCGATGCAGAAAAATTGTTTTTCTAGTACCTAAGAGTCTTGTTGAGCTCATGGAAATGTTATCGGATGATATTATAGTGATACATGGATTTCCATCTTTTGATGACATCGATCTTCAAGTTCCTTTGCTAAGCCTGCCAATGTTATTTAACACGCAGGTTGCAACAATACCAAAAATTGAGTCTTATCTACGTCCAAATGACTTATATATGAAAAAATGGGGGCAAATTCTTGGTGAAAAAAACAAGACCAGGATAGGATTTATTTGTACTTCAGGGAAAAATACACAGAGCGGTACAGTCAGAGATGTCCCTGTAAAAATATTTTCAGCTCTTTTTTCTTTTCCTTTTGAATTTCATCTTCTTCAATTGGAGATGGATCAGCAGGATAAGGATCATCTTTCTTTATATGACAATGTGATCTGTCATGTGGGTAATATCTGTGATTTTTCAGATACTGCTGCAATAATTTCTCACATGGATCTTGTGATAAGTGTAGATACTGGGCCAGCGCATCTAGCTGCTGCCATAGGCAAGCCTGTCTGGATCATGCTACCGATACATGCAGATTTTAGGTGGATGTTAAATAGAAGAGATTCGTTATGGTATAAAACAGTAACTTTATTTAGACAGCAAAAAGCAAATGATTGGTCAGAAGTTATATCTTCAGTAGCAAAACAACTTTATGAAATGCTTTGTAAAACAGCAAGAGTCCCTATGGATTTTAGGGACTCTTGCTTGATAGAGTAATTATTGAAGATTATTAATCGTATTTCCTGATTCTGGAAATTGAGAAGTCTCTAGATTTACTAATTTGATCGGGTTATTTTGCATAGCTCCAATAACAGTTCCGGAGTTATTATTTATAGAGCCTGTGAAGGTTGGTGTTGGTGTATTTATTATACCAAGAACCTCTATACCGAAAGCAGCAGCAACAGAAGGTGTTGTTACTGATGATACATCTAAGTTGTTTCTATTTATGCGAGCTGTAAAAGTTGGTTGACTATCAAATACTTGAACTTGTATGCCGAATGGATTCGCTGGAGTTCCTGCTGTTGGAGCTAGAGATTTAGAAATGACTCCGTTACCAAAGATAGTTGCATTCAGTGTAGCAGGACCTGATGCATCGAAATCTATTGCATACGATCCACCTGTGACTGAGCCTGAGTAGGCAAGGGAAGACTGTACCTGTACTGCATTTTCAATTACGCCAACAGTATAAATGCCCTCTGTTATACCGGTTGTTGGTTGTGCTGAAACTAGAATACCTTCGGAGATGGCGCTACCTGAAGCTGTTAGAATGTTTGTTCTTATTTCCCAGTTGCTTTTGGCTCCTTGTAAATCAAGATAAAGAGCTCTTGCTTTTTCAGAAGATGTTCCTAAGGAATTGCTTATGATAAAGTTCTTTTTCATAACACCAGATACAGCTCCCGTGGATGTTCCTTTGATTTCAATTCCTGTTGCAGAACCAACTGATGTAACTTGAATATGGTTTTGATTAATGCGACTGAATATTTTTCCGTTGTTTGTATTATTGGTCGATGTTTGCTCTAAAAGTCCATAAACATTATGGTTGCCAAGCGATGTTAGGTTGATTTTATTCTTTAAAACCTTAGCTGTGATTTTAGAAGTATCTTGTGACTGCACTTCTATTCCATAAAGGCCTTGATTTGCCGAACCAAAGATCGTATTATCATCGATGTTTAGATCCATGAAAGACGAGCTGGAAGCATTCACATAAATAGCTTTTACTGAATTTGGAGAGTTTACAACAGAAAGTTTATTGCGATTTATCCATACGTCGGATACTGAGCTCGTACTATTAACAACAGAAATAAGTGTAGTCAAGGCAGAGTCTTGTCCAGCAATTATCGTATTGTCAGAAATAATAGCTTCTTTTGGATTTTGTATTACTATAGAGCTTGTTGTGAATTTCCCTAAAAAACTACTTTTTAGAATAGCAATTTTGGCTCCAGGGGTATTTGAAGAGATGGCAGAAGAATTTTCTCTTCCGTATACATGGAGGCCTACAAAAGATGAATCCTCATTTAAGGTTACTACAGGTCCGGTGTAAGTTGAATCTGTATAAATAGTGGCCGCTTTTCCTTTCCTGCTAGCTGGTATGTTGATTTTTCCAAAATGTTTAGTTGCTATCTTGAGGTCTATCGTATCAGAAATCAGTGTTTGATTATTTAAAATTACACCGTTCCTAAATAGAACAGCCTCATCTCCTTTAATGACGTT
>VGMB01000143.1 GCA_016866585.1 Chlamydiota bacterium | reverse complement strand
GAGCAGCAGGTCCGCCAGAGAAATTGTGACGCTTTATCACACCCTGATGCCCTTTACCTTTTGTAACGGCTGTAACATCAACGAAGTTGCAATCTGCAAAATAATTCACACCAACTTCCTGACCAACTGCAAACTCAGCTGAGTTTTCTAGACGAGACTCTTTAACATATCGTCTTGGCTCAACGTTAATTTTCGCGAAAAAACCTTTTCTAGGTTTTTTAGCGTTTCTCGCTTTTGCTGGAGAAAGCTTCATCGCAGCCAACTGAACAGCTTCATACCCACTATTTTCACTATTTTTAATCATA
The DNA here is from genome assembly GCA_016866585.1 of Chlamydiota bacterium. Taxonomy (GTDB): domain Bacteria; phylum Chlamydiota; class Chlamydiia; order Chlamydiales; family Rhabdochlamydiaceae; genus VGMB01. The sequence goes on along the minus strand of VGMB01000143.1, from coordinate 4,489 downwards.
GAAATGACGTTTGGCTCTGCGCTAATGACAGTACAAACAACAACGTTGCCTTTATCATCAAACGCTTGCATCATCCCCTTTTTTCTTCCCATTAACGTTAGGCTCATACATTTACCTTTTATGAATTCGCTGTTACTGATACGCACATATCGTGCGCTACTTGTGAGGCAAGGACAAATTTTAGATTTACTTATGAAGAACATCATCCGTAATAAAATTGCACTTGAAAGCCAAAGCGAAGAGGCTACCAAAATTCTTGATTATTTAACAATCAAAAATTGCATATTAATATGCATAAAAAGATACTTTAACAGCTTTATAACTTGCCCTGAAATAAAGCTTTTATTTTTTTACTCGACACCTATTACCTTAGTACACTCACACTTGTTGTTTTTTCCTTTTTATTTTTGATCTGCTTAGCTGGTATCGACACATTAGCACTAATAAAAAACTTAGTATGAATTACAAGTTCTTTTTTATCTGCGTTTGGAGTCAATTCAGCCACCTCAAGGATATCTTTGAGTGATACGCCTGGAGGAAATTTATAAACTCCTGGCGATATTACCTCGCCCGAGACATTTATTTCAATGAATGCTTGATTATATCTGAAATTTTGAGAGGAACATAGACGAGGTAGGGTTATACGAGAGAAAATTGCACAAGAAATGCAACTAATAAACAGCGAACAAAGAACCGCTAAACCCACCCATTCTCGCTTTAACAACCCCATTTTCACCCAACCACCAAATCTCTAATTAAGGGACTTCTTGAAAACACAATGTGGTTATTTTTTTTTAAATCCGAAAACTGACATTGAAGAACAATTGAAAATAAATAACATAAACAGCCAATTACACCAAAAGGAGCTAACCCTGTAACCGAAAAGATTAATTGACACGAAGCGCTTATGACTCTTAAGGCAACAACACTAATTTTAAAATCCAAGCTCTTTTTTAATTCTTTTAATAAAACAACCCTTGCAACTCCTAAGCCTTCAGGCATCAAGGACCTTATGGCTAGCCTACCGCGAATCTTACCTATTAATTCCAATGAACATGAAACAATATTTAAGATATTTGATCCAAAAATCAAACCTGGAATGTTAACTGAAATCTCTACCGATTGGAACAGAACCAAAGCACAAGATGAAATGTAAGTAAATTCTTTAAAGACCTGAATTATAGAAAACTCTCTTTGGAAAAGATCGCGCTCTACATACGAACGATCTCGCACGACTGGATCAGCCCATCCACGAAACCTTTCAAATACTCTTTTAACAGAACATATTAGACCGCATAGTGACATTGCTTGATAAGGAATTCTAATATGATCCGTAACTTCTAGACGAAAACGAGAAGTAAGACTGTTTAGAGAGTTGCTCATTTTATAACGTACGCAATAAAGATAGCTGTTAATTATGTTAAATCGTCTAACACATTAACGAACAATTCTTGATAAAATTTTCCAGCAATTTTAGTTAATATCCAAAAAGTTGTACAAACTAAACCTAGAACAGTAAAAGCAGAAGAAGCCCCTACGACCATACCAATTTAATCCAACACTAGAACCCAGCAAACAAGCTAGATTATTAGCTATTCCTATCTTAGCTAAAACATCCTTTCTAAAGAACTGAGTCTTTCTGAGATTGGAAACCCGCTCCTTGACAGAATCAATAAATCTGCTATTTATCTGTGAAATTTTCTCTTTTATCGCTATTAGATTTGATAAAATATCAACACCAAAGAAAATTCCAGAGTTTACTTTAGAATATTCACCAAGATTAACAAGCTCCATATCCTGCAGAGATCCAGCAAAATCAGTCGCCGTAGCAGCTAAATCTAAAGTATTCTTAAAAGCCTCATAGCCCGCATTTTGCAATTCGCCTGAAAGCCCATTCCCCGACCTGCCCACGTTCGCAAGATTTACATAGGAGTTGAAAGCACTCGAGACAGTTCCGGGAATCTCTTTATAACCTATAACATTCCTAACGATGCTGATTCTACCAGCTAGTAAATCAGATTGATTTATCACTCTTTGAGATACCGGCGAAAAGCCTATCCATTTAAAAAAACACTCACAAACTTTCAATAGATCGTTTATTCCATCAAAAGATTTCACGTATGAAAAAGAATAATTTGAAAACCTGGAACAGAAATCTTTATCAAATTTGCTTAACTGAGCTGAAGATTGAGATTGAATGGGATGTATTGGCAATTTACCTCAAATTTGCGCGACCAATCTGATCGCGCAATAATTAATTATTTAAACTAGTGCTATGCGCTAGCTATTTCTTGCGCTTTTTGAAATAGAGGATTTGATGCTAACTTCTTAGCTCTATCATCAAATGGATCAACAATTCTATCATAAAAATAACTTCCCAACCCAGTTACAGTAGCTAAAGCTCCTAATCCCACTACAACAAATGGAGAAACCGTAGCAAAGAAGGCTGCTATTCCTAAAGCTCCAAGAGCTACACATGTAACTTTTGTCGCCAAACTTAGTATATTCGAAATTATTTGCGCATTTTTCTTCGCTTTTAGAGATTGTAGTTGGGCAGCGCTGATTGTATTAGAATCAAAATCTTGCTCAGCACGTCTGATTGCAAAGAAGTTGCTAGCAACCTTTTTCGCTGTATCGACAGAACCCTTCACGGAAGAGACAAGCGTAGCTACACTACCAGCGAGCTTCATCTGCTTCATTGCCTCTTTTGGAACAGGAGCAACAAATGCATTACCCAGCTCTGCAGAATCAACAACAGTAGAAACAACAGCGCAAAGATCATTTCCAACATTTACAACACCTTGCACAGGATCTTTGCCGTCAAAATTTGAAATTGACTTTGCAAGTTTTTCAATCCTCATTGGGGCTTCAGCAAAGCTGATCATATTTTTAGCGTTTTTTGTACTAGTTGCTAAGTCGTTAACCGTTGACGGGAGATTAGGATTGAAATAAGTTGCAAAAAATGTCGACGCATTAACTAATTTGAACATGTTTTTCAACAGCGCGCCACCTTCTTCCATAGCCTCTTTATAAACTGTCCAGATGCGGTCGCAGCAACAGGTAGACCTGTTACTTGCAGCAAGTGTTCGACTAAAACCTGCTTGATTACTAGACATTCTTGCATCAATCATTGAACTCATTTAAATCTCCTCGATTTAAAATCTTTAAAGAGTCTTAATAATAGCAAAGTCAAAGATTTAAGTAAAGCTAACTTAGGCAAAAATGAGGTAGTGTTAGTGGAATTTATTTAAAAAAAACTGAAGATCTAATTCCATTCAAAAACTCAGCAGAACTGACCGATTTTTTACCTTCAAGCTGAAGCTCAAAAACTTGCAATCGACCATCACCGCAAACAATAAATAAATTTTTACCATCAACAATAACAGAACCGGGACTTTCAACTTCTTTTTGATGGATCGGCAGGCAAGATTTAATTTTAACTCTCTTAATTTCACTACCTATCTCGACATAAGACCATGCAGATGGCGAGGGCGAAAAGGCACGCACACGGTTAAAAGAAACATCCGCAGTATCAGACCATACGATTTTCATATCTTCTTGCTGAATTTTTTCTGCATAAGACACAATTTTTTCGTCTTGCTTAACTTTATTCGAATAGAAATAATCAAAATTATTAATTACTTGAGGCAAAATAATGCAAGAAGCCTCAAGAAGTTTTTGCTCGAGGTCAGAGAAATTCATTTCTTTAGTCAAAGGAACTTTATGTACAGCTAAAATATCTCCAGCATCCATTTTTAAAACCATTTCCATTACAGTTACTCCGCTATGGTCGCAACCATCTAAAATGCAACGATGAATCGGAGCTGCACCCCTGTAGCTCGGAAGAAGACTTGCATGAACATTAATACATGCCTTTTTAGGAATATCTAAAATGAATTGTTTTAAAATCTCACCATAAGCGACCACGACGAATAGATCGGCATCAAACTCCAACAACTGCAACTTAAACTCTTCCGTAGAAGCTTTCACTGGCTGTAAAACAGGAATATTAGAAGTTGGCCTATCTAGCAACATTTGCTTTACGGGAGGAGAAGCGACGCGAAGCGAGCGCCCTTGAGGTTTATCCGGTCTAGTTACAACAGCTTTAACATCAAAACCTTGATCTAATAAAGAAGACAAAACACCCGCAGCGAATTCAGATGTCCCGAAAAAGACAATCCTCATAGAATTCTATACCTTCTCCTCAACAAGATCTTCTGACTCCTCTTCATCCTGTAGACCCTGAACTAAAGCTTGCAGACCTATTAAGCCTCTTTTAGAGCTTCTGCAAAAATCAACCCAATGTTTTACATGGGCATTCATAGGCACTTCTTTTTCAATAACATCTAGAGCTTCTGAAACTCTTAGATTTGATCTGTAAGTTAGATTAAACGCTTTAGTTAAAGAGCGACGCTCTTCCAGACTAAAATTATGTCTTTTTAAACCAATAAGATTAAGACCACCAACTCTGTATGGATATCCCTTCCCT
>VGMB01000142.1 GCA_016866585.1 Chlamydiota bacterium | reverse complement strand
GGTCTCTAATCAACCAGCATCACGAAATGCTTCTTAAATCATTAATTATCAATAAACTAAACACCCTTGGGCTGCCTGTAAGAACCTAGTGTCCAGATCCCCAAGAGCTTATAGGCTTCCAGTTTATAAATTAAAAACTTGTCAAAAAGCCAATTACGCAACAACGCCAAAACTTCCATTCTTTAACGAAACTTAATATTAATAATGTATTATAGAGAACAAGGGGGCATAAAACAATAGTGAGAGGCAAATGGCTACAAACACAAACTATTCATTAACTAGTTCTAGTTTTACTCAACAAACCAACGAAAAAAGAAAAAAAGATGAGCTTCAGCAAGAGATGGAACTAGCATCTCTTATCGTTATGCTTAATGACGTTATCGAAGTGATCGCAACTTCTTCGTCTGGAAGCCCTTCATCACATGCACTACATGACCTTGAAAATGAAGATTTATCTAGCGATACTGGCGCAGATACAAAACAAGTATCCGAAGATCAAACCACGACTAAAACAACAAATTCTCTAGCAACTACAGCTGCGCCAACAACGTCAACAACACCTACAACATCTACAGGACAAAATTACCCTACGAGTGATGAGGTAGCAAGTGCCCTTGCTGCAATGTCTGAAATGGTAAATTACTTAGAGCTAGAAATCCAACAATCTAGTGATCAGTCTTATATTATGGCCTGTGAAATTATGATTGCACAAATCAATGCAGCCATTGCGGTATCTCAAGCATATCTAACAGCATGGGATGCATGCCAAGCAGAAATTAATAGTTACTATAACTGGGCATTTTCTTCTTATCCTGATCCACTGGTAATTTCTTCTGATGTTCAAAAACAGATTGATCAATATATGAGCCGCACTAAGACATGCACAAAAACTGTTATCATTGATGGTCAGAAAATGACAGAGCACTGGGAAGAACCGGATCCAGATTATAAAGGTCTTGAAAAATATATAATAAGCCATTGCCCATGTCCTGTATATCTTGATCCAAACTGTACAGACCCAACACAAATGCTGCTGGATGCAGGAGCCCAAGTTGAGGCTGATGCATATAGCAAACTCGAGCCTGCTGAGGTCGCATTAGAAGATGAACTTCTACTCAGTACAAATCCAGCTCTACAACAAATTGGAAAGATGATTTTCAATAATGCCGAGTTTTCTGAAGCAGCGATCGAACAATTAGAGCAAATCCTCAATGCAACAATCGAAGCCGTAACACTAATTTCTGGAATTTCTTCTTCTGACTACAATTCTGGTCCTAGCAACGCAATGATGATCCAAGTTCTTACTATCATGGAAAATGCCGTTTCCCAAATGGAAGTGCTAATTGCTAAATTCGAGCAAAGACTGACGCAAAATGACTCAAGATGCTCTAAGATATTCAGTGAACAAGCTAAAATTAGCTTAGACAAAGCTAAAGCTGAAACAGATAAAATAAAAAAGCTTATAGAGAGTGCTGAAAAGGCAGAAAAAGCATCAAAAGCTATGGGAATTGCCTCTGAAGTGATCATGGGGCTTGTGGCCTGCTTAACATGTAATGTGGCCTTAATTTTAGCCACTGTCGTGATGATTACTTTAAATGAAACTGGTACGATGTCTAAGATTGAGGGTGCAATAGCATCTTCTATACAGAAGGATCTTGAAAAAAGTGGTGTAAGCAGTGGTAGAGCTGAAAAAGAGTCCAAAGCTATTGCTGCCGCAGTTGTTATTGCTATAGTAGTGTCTGCTACACTTTTGGGTGGATATGGCGTCAGCATGTTTGCTGCAGAAGCAGGAACAGAAGCAGCGGCAGAAACATCTGAAACACTTGCTGCTGAAAGTGCTGAAATGGAATCTACACTGGCTTCTCAGGAAGTGTCTTCCTCAAGTACTACATCTACTATGATGGACTCTGTCAAAGAGTCCATCAATGAAGCTTTAAAAAGTGTTTCTAATAAGTTTAATAAACTTTTAGATCTTTTAGCTACATTAGGAAAGTCTGCTGAAGCAACATCGCAAGCATCTTCAAAAATATCTACAGAAGTAGAAATGACAAACTTTGCTGAAGCCTCAAACGAAGAAAGTATTGAGGCAACTGAAGAGGTCGCAACAGTCCAAAACAGCATTACAGAAACCATAAAAGACTATATAAGAACTACTTACAATGAAATGCCCGCAATATCCAATACAGCAAAGCTAGCTATTGCTAATGGATTACAAGAAATTGGATCAACAAATCTTGCTGGATATGCGACCGAGGCCGATCTATATGGCAAAAAATCAGAAGAAGAGATCCAAAAAGAAGTCTTCAAAAACACTATAATTGTAGACGTTGCTGCAATGATTGCAAACGTTAGCGTCATGAACTCTATGTCTGACATAAAAAGTTCTGAAATATTCACCAGCAAGTACTTAGTTAAATTGAGAGAAACCTTAGGAGATACTAAGTTCATAGTGAATGGCCTTAATACGATTGGCCTAGGAGCAACTATGGTGCAAACAGCAGCTCAAGTTGATTTAGGTATCACGCTCAAGAAACAAGCTGATGCAGAGATGATCTTGGGAATGTGCCAGGCGATGGTTACCTACTTTTTACATCTTGTAGAAGTAACAAACGAGCATAGCCAAACATGCCTGCAGGAATACCAAGATACGCTCAAAGGTCGCCAAGAAACAGACAGCTTCATGCTTAAAAACATGTTAAGCTTTGAGGCTGAGTATGCTAAGGTGCTTTCTCAAAGCGCTTAAAAACAGCTACTTATCATTAATAGGGCTCCTCGTTCGAGGAGCTCTTTTTCATTTTTTGTTATATAACAAAATAAAGCATCAAAAAAACATATCGTATCCAATTCACTGTTAGACAGATAAAACAACACCACAAAAAAAAACAAAAACACCCGCAATCTTAACTGAAACTTAATAATTGCAATTTATAATAGATCTTGAGGGAATTTATGTACTCGGGGGATATAAAAAATGTCTAATAATATAAACAAAGACACATATGTAGGATCATCTTACTATTCTGATCAAGCCTCTGAGAAAGAGAAAAAAGATAAAAAAAAGCAAACGGAAGAGCTTAGTAATCTAGTTACTTTACTCAACCAGGTTAAGGAGATCTTAGCACTGTCTGAGTCTGGTGGTGATGTAACTCAAGTGTGTGAAGAACTAAGCAAACAATCAATACTCCCTGATTCCGATAAAACTGATAAATCTAAAAAAACAGAAAGTCATACCCCAAGTGAAATAAATAAAACAGAAAAAACTAACCAAACGATGAGCGTTTGTGGTTCTCAAAAGGCACCACAACCTAGTGACTATACAATCCCAAGCGACTGTCCTTCTACACAAGAGATCGCAGAAGCTCTAGCTGCCATGTCTGTGATGATTGTGGAACTAGGCATAGCAGCTGCAGAATCAACTAATGAACAATACCAAAATGCTATCTATATGATGATGGCTGAGATGGAATACTCTGCCCAAGTTCTTTATAATTATGAAAACACGGCAAGTACGGTTGAGCAACAATGGAACGACTATTGTGCTTATATAAACAGTATGATGAAAACTTATAATAACTGGTACTACATGTCTATTTCAGAAATGGGCTATTGGGGTTGGGGAATCGATAAAATGGAAACCGATATAGAAAACTGGGTCAGTGAGAACCTTGGATTTACTATAAATCTAAATCCTAAAGACAACTCTGTACAGGCAGTTATAAATGATGCTAACGCGCAGGTACAAGCAGGCCTTAATGCAGAAATGGAAGCAGCTTCCAATGCGGTCTATCAAGAAATGTGCTACAGCTCAAATCCTATCACAAGACAAATTGGAGATATGATCTTCAAAAACGCTGAATTCACGGCTGAATCAATGAAACAGCTCAATATGATGCTACAGCAAATGATGCAAGCTATGGAACTTATGACAGAATGTGCAAATTCTGATATGTCAGATGGACCATCAAATGCGCTAGTTAATCAAATCATGACTATAATGACCCAGATGGTAGGTCAGATGGAAGGCATGATAGCAATAACTACAGCAGAGCAAGTAGAATTTAGCACAGATAATTCTAAAACAATGCAAGCAGCTGCAAAAGACGCCCTGGATGAAGCAACAAGACAGCTGAAACACATAGAGCATTTGCTAAAAAAGCAACATCAGAATGAGCTTATTAGCAAGATTGTAACAATAGCTGTAACTGTTGTCGTTTGTGTTGTAGCAATAGCTCTAGGACAACCAGAAATAGCATTGATCGCAGCATCAATGTGCGCAATGCAAGAGTCTGGTGCCAACCAAAAAATTACGGATGCTCTGGCTGACTCTATAGCAAGTAGTTTGCATAAGAATTTTGGAGTTAACGAAGACGAAGCACGAAGAGATGGAAAAGCAATAGCAGAATCTATAGTTATTGTAGTAGAAGCAGCTCTCACTATGGGTGCTGGATTCTATTTTGGAGCAGCTGCAGCAACTGAAACGGCAGCAACAACAGCCGCAGAGGTGGGCTCTGAAACAGCTACTGTTAGCGCAGAAACTGCTGTTAATAGTTCTGTAAAATCCCTAAACACAATAACTGATTCGGCAGTCAATGAAACAGTCGAAAATACAAAAACACTATCAGAATCCTTAATGGAAGGAATGAAAAGTATATTTGATACACTTGGTGCAGCTAATCCATTTAAAGCTTTACCAACATGGGTAAACTTTGGTTTCGTAAATGCTGCTCAGCTTACAGTATCTGAAAATCTGGCTTATGATGCATCTGTTGCTACACAAGGGTCTGGAAAAGGAACCTTAACAAGCGAAGAAGAAACCAAGATCAATAAAGAAGC
>VGMB01000141.1 GCA_016866585.1 Chlamydiota bacterium | reverse complement strand
TAAGATGCTGTAAATCAAAAGAATAGCCTTTTAGATGCGGGCTTCCAACAGGCTGTTTAGTAGAGATTCACGAGATTTTACTAGGAAAAGAATAGTGTAAATTTTGTGATGAGATTAGGGTTTTACCTTGCATGGGATTTTTGTTATGACTAATTGAATTTTAATTAATTAAGTTTGATTTTTTCACGTATTTTTTAGGTGAAAAAAAGGTTTTTCACCATTTTTTTTGCATTTTCGGATGGTCGATATCTTTTTTGTTAATCTATGAATTTCAATGAGTTGTAGTTGGAAAGGTGGTTTTTTAGCCACGCCTTGTATATATCTTAGTCATCTCGTATACTCTTTGCCCCATAGGATATCTTAATTAGAGCAGACCATCGCATAGTATCTTTGATGGTTAATTCTTTCATTTTGATGAGGCTGCTATATTTAATGTAAAATCAGTTGCTTGGGACAGTAAAAGGGTATTATTTTGAGAAAAAATAGATCTTCGTTTTTTCAGTTATTTAGCACATGCGCTGGTAATTTATTCGAACACTACGATACGGCTCTGTTTGGATTTCTCTCTACCTTCTTAGCGCCGGTAATTTTTCCAAGTAAAGATCCTACTACAGCATTGCTTCTTACGTATGTTATGATACCAATCGGCATGCTCGCTCGACCTGTTGGAGCCTTGTTTTTTGGCTATCTTGGTGATTCGTTCGGAAGAAATATCGCATTGTTTTGGTCTCTTCTAGGTATGGGAATTATTTCATTTTTCATTGGTGTATTCCCAGCGCAGATTTCTATAGGATTTTTGCCCCCGTTGTTTATCTGCCTAGCAAGGATGATGCAGAATTTTTGTGCTGCAGGAGAAACTATCGGAGGTGCAATCTATTTGTTAGAATCTTCTTCTAAAGATCAACACGACTTCTTAAGTGGAGTCTATGGAGCTTCGACCATTGGTGGAATAATCATGGCAAGCATCGCTACTTCACTGCTTGTTTACTTTGACGTGGTTATGCAAGGTTGGAGATACTTGTATTTCGTCGGAGTTGTTACAGCTGTATTTGGTTTATTGATTAGAAAAGATAAGATGAAAAATAGCTCGATAAAACTCCCTTCCAGATTGAATCTAAAACAACATATCCAGGTTTTGTTATCGTATAAAAAAACTTTAGCTATAATCGCGTTGGTTTCTGGTTTTTCTTACGTGACATATTCGATTTCTATAATTTTTCTTAATGGATGCATTCCACTGATTTCATCTATCAGCAGTTCTTCCATGATAACTTTAAGTTCATTTCTTCTTATTTTAGATTTTATTTTACTTCCGTTATTTGGATTGCTTTCTTCAAAGTTTTCAAGAATAAAATTAATGGTTTTTTCTTCTATTATAACTGTATTAGTTGCTGTTCCTTCTTTCTTTTTTCTTCAAGGTGCTACTGCAGGTACAGTTGTTGTAATAAGAATTATTCTGATGTCTTTGGGTGCTATGTTTTCAGCTCCGTTACATGCCTTTGTTCAGGGGCTTGTTCCCAAAGAGCATCGCTACTCAGTAATTTCTTTCGGGTATTCTTTGGGGTCTCAGCTTCTTGGAGGACCTTCGGCGGCCATTTCTCTTTGGTTATTTAAAAAGACAGGGCAAATTTATCTAGCGGGTTTATATTGGGTACTTCTTGCTTTTATATGTTCAGTAGTTCTTATTAGACTATATAGATCCGAAAAGAAGATCTCATTTGCACATGCAGTATGATACAGACAATCCAGACAATATCAGCGGATTCTTCCGATGTTCATAGGTTAAATAACATAGGAAAACATCACTTCTCTACTAAGAATTATGAAGAAGCCAAACAGCTCTTCCTGTCTTCATTAACTATAGATCCCGACCAACTAGAGATTCTAGCTCTCATGGGTGTTTTGTTTTTTTTAGAAAATAATTTTTTAGCATCTATATCTTATTTAACAAAGGTGATTGAACTACAGCCTAAGAACTCATACGCTTTCTCAAATAGAGGGCTTGCTTACCATCACGTGTGTAAATATCAAGAAGCCCTTCTTGATTTTGATAATAGTATCACATTAGATTCTTCAAATTATCAGGCATATTTGAACCAAGCATGTACTCTCATAGAGCTTGAGAAATATAGTGATGCACTAGATTCATTACATAAAGCTTGTAACATCAATCAGGGTTGTTCTACCTTACATCTTAATTTTGCTATTGTGTATTCCAAGATTGAGCTATATGAGCTAGCATTAAATCATATAAATGTCGTCATACAGGCAGACCCTCTAAATGCAAAATGGCACCTAGAGAAGGGGCTTATTCTACAGAACATGCGTAGTATTGATCTTGCTATTGAGTCATTTAAAAGATGTTTGGAAATTAATCCCGCTTATATAGATCCGGCTTGGAACTTATCTCTGCTCTATCTATTGAAAGGAGACTTTGTTTTGGGATGGGAACTGTATGAGCAAAGATTCCTTCTTTCTCATTTTAAACATGTTTTGAGGAATTATTCTAATGATAGATTGAGGGATCTATTTATTTTTGGTAAGGTCGTCCTGGTGTACCATGAGCAAGGGTTTGGTGATATCATCCAGTTTTCAAGGTATGTTTTATTGTTAAAAGAATTTTGTAGTAAAGTTGTTTTGGAAGTGCCTACTCAGCTTGTGACCATAATGCAGTCTCTTTCTAAAGATATTCAAGTTGTCAGCTCTTCAGAAGGTATTTATTTTGACCTACATACACCTTTACTAAGTTTGCCTAAGCTTTTTGCTACTCAGTTATATACTATACCCCATATGCCTTCTTATCTTAAGCCTGCTAAAGGTAAGGTCCAAGACTGGAGAAATAGGATCAACTCTCATAGAATGAAGGTAGGCCTTGTTATAACTGGATCAAGCCATTATGGAAGTAAGAAAAAAATACCTCTTAGAGAGTGTGATTCATTACTTAATGTAGAGGCTGATTTTTATATTTTGCAAAATGAAATATCGGAAGATGATCTGATCTACATGAAAAAGTTTGATAATATTTATGAGTATCATAAGGAAATCAAGGACTTTTCTGATACAGCAAGTCTAATTGCTAATATGGATCTTGTTATCTCAGTGGATACTGCCACTGCACATCTTGCGGGTGCTATTGGTAAACCTGTATGGGTTATGCTTCCTTTCGTTGCCGATTTTCGATGGCTCATGAACACTAGTTCATCCCCATGGTATCCTTCAGCAACTTTATATCGTCAAGGGGAGGATAGAAGCTTCGCTCCTGTGATAAAAAATATAGCTTCAGATATAAAATCTTTTAAAAAACTAGCAACTCAAGTAGAAGAATAACTTAAAAAAATAAAGTTGGTCTTTATGAGTCTGGTTGTCAATTTTTTGCAAAGTTATTTCGAGGAAATTGAGATTTTATTTTCTCATCAGAAGTACCAACAGGCCTACGATATTTATCTAGCCCTTTATCAGCAGTATCCTAATAACATTGAACTGCTAAATTCCTTTGGTAAGTTTCTCATAAAAGTGGAACGACATGAAGAGAGTCTTCATCTTTTCAAAATTTCATTAGAGATAGACCCGTCTCAAGCCAATACTTACTGTGATGCAGGGGTTGCATTGTGTCATTTAAAAAGATTTCAAGAGGCCGTACATTATTATGAAAAAGCCTTGTCTCTTAACCAAGATATTGCCGAAGCTTATTCAAATCTTGGCGCAACCTACTATCATTTAGAAGATTTTGAGCAGGCCTATAAATGTTGCTTAAAAGCGGTTCGTATAGATCCACTAAACCCACAATATCTATCTAATCTTAGTAACTCCTTAAACACCTTGTCTCGATTTGAAGAATCCCTTGTTTATATAGACCGCTGTTTAGAAGAAAAAACAGACTTCTCAGGAGCTTATCTGAATAGGGGAATAGCCTTGTACGGTTTATTTAGGTATGAAGAAGCAATTGAGAGTTTTGAAAGATGTATATGGCTTGATCCTTTGAATATTAGAGCTATGATAAGCTGCGCTGCGTCGCATGTAGCCCTTTTGCAAATTGATATAGCTATTCAGTATTTGGATCAAGCCTTGCAAATAGATCCCAAGCATGCAGAAGCTAACTTCAGCAAGGCCTGGGCTCTTTTAATAAATGGTGAGTTAGAAAAAGGATTTAAGCTCTATGAAAGCAGGTTCAGTATGTATCACGGCAGAGATTGCTTGCGTAATTATAGTCAGAACCGTCTTTTAGATCAGGATATTAAAGATAAAATTGTGTTTGTATATACAGAACAAGGACTTGGAGATTGTATTCAGTACTGTAGATATATTCCTATGTTAAAGAAGTTAGGGGCTAAGGTCATTTTTCAAGTCCCCAATAGCCTTGTCAGCATCATGAAAACCTTATCGTCAGCGGTAGACATACTTTGTATTGATGTAGAACCGGAAAAATTTGACTATCATATACCTGCTGCAAGTCTGCCTTATTTTTTTAAAACAAATATAAATACCATTCCTTCTATCCCGTATCTTCATCCAGAAAAGGAGAAAGTAAATCATTTCCAAACTAAAATTCAAGGCTGCAAAAAGAAAAAAATTGGATTTGTATTTGCAGGGTCGAGAAAATATTTTAAAGATCCTAGAAGCATCGATGTAACAGATTTTACTCCCTTATTTAGACTTCCAGCTGACTTCTACTGTCTTCAGAAAGAATTAACAAGTCTAGAGGAATTACTACTCTCAGATCATGAAAATGTGCATATTCATACAAATGATCTTCATAATTTTTCGGATACGGCAGCCCTAATCGCATGTATGGACTTTGTGATTACAGTTGATACTGCTACTGCCCACTTATGTGGAG
>VGMB01000140.1 GCA_016866585.1 Chlamydiota bacterium | reverse complement strand
GTATTACCAGCATTTGTGATGGCCATAAGTCCTGTGTAAAGAAAGTTGTTTTTCATTTGATACGGTGTAAAGCTGTTTGGATCTTTTGTATCTGTAGTTGTCATATGTTTTCCCCTTTTATATTTTACTTTCTTACTGCACTTTTTGGTTTGTGATCATTGTAGTCTCACCCTGGATTTCGCCCTCTGCTAAGTTATTACACATACTGACGCATTGGTTATAGTTACCAAGATAGTACTGGAATGTTGTCTGCTGTGAGGAAGACAGGGTACTTACGGAGGAGTTAATCTCCTGGAAAGCCTCTTGCGTAGCTTTTATATTAGGGTTTTCTTCGTAGACGTTGATATTCTCTTTTTCATCTGTTGGTACTGTAAACCAGCCACTAATATCGGTTGATATTTTCATTCCATTAGTTTTTGTTTTTCCATCATCAGTCGGTTGAGCCGCCTTGCTCCAGTCAGCCCCAAATGCCGCCTCAATTGCTGTACAGTCACTATCTATTGAAGCGCCGTTTGTAGCATCAACAGGGGCTAGGTATGTACCATCAGTATAGGGATCTGCAGCGTTAGGATCAAAAACAGACCCTTCAGTTGTGCCATCAAGATAGTTAGTCCATTTTTGTAGGTCGTTAACATCGTTTTCAAAAGCTTGGCCGTTAGCCTCTCCATTAGCCTCAGAATTCATGCCTGTAGCTTCGTTTTCTAGGTTTGTAGCATCAGTCCCAAATGCTCTCATATCATTGGATATGTTCATCTGAGTTGAGTACACGTTAATATTAGCTTCCTGTGCAGAAAGAAAGTCTGGAGCACATACCTCAATAAAGAAGATCATAGCTGCCATAGGATCAGTTATGGAGTTGAACTCTGCCATGTCTTTTTTATATTGAGTATTTACCTCTTCATACTCTTGACATGCTTGTGTATATGTTTGAACATCATCTGACATGTGTTGGTCAAGATCTGAACCACTTGTACCAGTTGGTCCTATAGTTGTCATATTTTTCATCCCCTTAGACTTTTTATGTTTTGCTATCGTTGATAGCTCCCTTACTATTTATTATAAACTACAAATATTAATATTTTGTAAATATTTGAAACATTTTTCATCTTATTGGAGATTAGTTAATTACATTTTATTTTTAAATGGTTATAAATCATGATATTATATCGTTAGGGAATCAAGATATAGGGGAAGCAAAAGAAAAATTACATTTTAATTTACTAATAATTAGATTCTTAGGTTAAGTTGTGAAAAAAATGCATAATATTCTTCTTTGATTTTTTTTTATTCTAGCTAGTTATAGTGTCCTCGGTAGTTTTTATTCATAACTTATTGATTTTGAGATTTTAAAAAAGAGATGCAAGCATTATAGAATCTGACAGCCCCTTTATATGAAGAACAGGCTTTTTAAGTAGATAATAATCAATGAATTATATAGAAAAACCTCAGGATATGCTCGTACACTTTTTTACTCTCCTATATATAGCTAGGTCTCGCTATAAGACGATATAGGTTATTTCTGGGCTTTGTACGCAAAAGGCCCTCTCGGTAGAGAAGGCCTACACATAAAAAATAAGAAAGGGTTATAAGCACCCAAAGGATGGGTGCTTTAGTCTATACAGCTCTAGAACATTGAGCAAGGGCGGCCAATGTGTCGATAGCTTTAGAAGCTTCTTGAGCGAGTGCATCTTTGTTTTTGTTAGCTTCACTTGCAGCTTGTGACGCCATCTGTTGGTTACTTTGAGCAAGTTTTTCGATTGCTTGTTGTTCACCTTGTTCGGTTTGGAAATATGCCTCAGTAGCTTTGTCCGTCGCTTGGATAGTACTATTTAAAATACTTCCCGTTAGCTCTTTTATTTGGGTATTTTTCTGTTGTTGTATATTGATGTTATTGAGCTTTCTTGAGTTATTCCCTCTTTCCTCTCTTAAGTTTTCGTTTAATTGTGTTCTTTGTTCTGGAGTCATACTGTCGATAGCTCTTTTATCTAGGTTGTCAGCTGCGTTTTCATCATTAGGCTTTGCTTTTGCTTCATTTTCCCGAGCTTGCGATTTAGCTGTTGTTCCTTTATGGTTATTGTCATAGAAGCTATTTCTGCCATTCAAAAGTTCTTTTTGTCTTGCAGTAACATTTGCATCAGTTTCTATTGTCGTTCCTGATCCCACCGTGTCACTATGAGGTTTAGCCTCTGCAAGATTTTTATCCAACCTATTAAGAGTGTTTTGTTCAGTTTGTGCCTCTTGAACTTCAGGTTCCATTTGTTTATTTGCTTGATATCCTGAGTAACCCTGATACGCTGAAACAGCAGCTTGTCCAGCCGCTGCAGCTGACTGACATATAAGCATGTCGGCAGCGTCGTTTGCGGCAGCTATTGTTGCGTCAGCCGAGATTTTTGCAGAATCAGCGGCAACTTTCGATTGATCGTAGATCATTTCTTGCCAGTATCCTTGTAGTGTCACTAGGAGCGACTGCAGTTGCATCATAGATTTATAGGCCATTGATGTTGCGCTACCTTGACATTGCGTCCATGAAGGTGATGACGCTGATGTCATCGTTCCAGGGTCTTGAACACCCACTGTTTCATATTTTGTTGTATTTGTAGTAGTCATGAAAACTCCAGCTTTTAAATTTTTAATAGTCTTTTTTTTATTATAATGGGTGGGATATCATCGATGACATATTAGACATCACAGAGAATAAGGCAGAACTTAAACTAGTTTGGTTTTGTATGTTCGTGCCATCTTGACTTACTGCCTGCTGCGCGGCCTGAGTGGCTGCATCCGCTTCGTTTTCGTAAGTTTGGGCGCAAGTTGAGTCATACTGATATTGCGCTTGGTATTGCTGTAGCTTAGCCTGAGAATCCGTGCTAGACGTGTCTGCTGAGGTGATATTGCTTGTATCTGTAGATAGGACGCTATTACAACCAGAATAGATGTTGTTTTCTATCTGAGCATCGACAGTTACTGAGTTGGCATCTGCCAGCTCTTGCCATTGCAGAGTATTTCCAGCATTCATGATGGCAGTAAGTCCCGTATAAAGAAAATTGTTTTTCATGTCATACGTTCTAAAGCTATTTGGATTTTTTGTTTCTGTAGATGTCATATGTTCCCCTTCTTTTAAATGTTTTTACTTTATTACTGTACTCTTTGGTTTGTGATCATTGTTTTTTCTCCATCGACTTCACTTGCTGATATCGAATTGAAAATAGAGGTACATTGGTTATAGTTGCCTAAGTAGTATTGAAAGTTTGTTTGCTGTGCAGAAGATAGCGTACTTACTGAAGAGTTGATTTCTTGCAAAGCCTCTTGTGTAGCTTTTACATTAGGATTTTCTTGATAGCTACTTATAGAAGAACTACTTGTCGGTATTGTAAACCAGCTTTTAATACTAGAAGATATGACGTCACCATTACTTGGGTTACCAGAAGTAGACCAGACAGGGATTGAATTCCCGTCTTTATCTTTTGTTGTACCAAACGCATTCTCAATGGAAGTACAGTCGCTAACTATAGAAGCTGCATTCGTAGCATCAATAGGAGATAGATACTTTCCCGTTTTTGTGTTATATGGATCTGCGGCGTTAGGATCAAAAATAGACCCTTCAGTTGTGCCATCGAGATAGGTAGTCCATTTTTGTAGGTCGTTAATATCGTTTTCAAAAGATTTGCCAGCAGCATCATCCATGCCCGTTGCTTCGTTTTCTAGGTTTGTAGCATCAGTACCAAATGTTCTCATATCATTGGATATGTTCATCTGTGTTGAGTACACGTTAATATTAGCTTCCGATGCAGAAAGGAAATCTGGAGCACATATTGTAATAAAGAAAATCATAGCTGCCATAGGATCTGTTATACTGTTGAATTCCTTCATATCATCTTGATAGTGGGAGTTTGCATTTTCATACTCTTCACACGCATTTGTGTATGTCTGTACATCAGCTGCCATTTGCTGATCCAGTGCAGAGTTGCTTGTATCAACTGGTGATATGCTGTAGCCGTTTGTCATATTTTTCATCCCCTCAGACTTTTTATGTTTTGCTATCGTTGATAGCTCCCTCACTGTCTATTATAGACTACAAATATTAATGTTTTATTAAGATTTTAAAGATTTCCTAGGTGGTTAATGTTGAGTTAATTGTATTTTTACGTTTAAAGTTTTATATATTAAAATGTTACGGCATTAAGAAATGGGTTCAACGAAAGTAACCGAGAAAAATTACGATTTTAACATGTTAATAATATGTTGTTTAAATCCGATTGTTAAAAAAGTTTAAAGAGCTTGTTAAGAATTGAACTGTCTTAAAATATCATAAGAAAAAAAGACCGCCACAATTACGAGGCGGTCTCCGATTGCTCAAAAGGGGATGTTATATGAAGCAATCTAAAAGATTAATGGTTAGTGTTTTAGTTGTCATACAGGTCTTGAGCACTGAGCGAGCGCGTTTAACATCTGCAAGGACTGAATTGCCTCTGATGCTAGTGCGTCCTTGTTCTTAATTGTATCATTTACAGCCTGCTGTGCCATCTGCATGTTAGTCTGAGATATACTTGCTTGTGCCTGGGCTTGTCCTGCATGAGTTTGATAATCGACTTCCTCTGCTTTTATTACCCCAGATGATGTTTGATTTGCAAATGACTGGAGCAATTGATATTTCGTCATGTTTTGATTCAATTCTTGGAAAATATTATTTTCTTTTCGAGATAGCACTTCTTTTTCTTTCGTTAAATTATCATTAAATGTTTCCCTTTCCTCTACTGACATATGATTGATAGCGTTTTCATCAAGTGTCTCTGCAGCATTTTCGTCAGTACATCGATCACGTTTTGCTTTTTCTCTTGCTTTTTCTCTTGCTTTTGAGTA
>VGMB01000139.1 GCA_016866585.1 Chlamydiota bacterium | reverse complement strand
ACATCCGGGCGCCTCAAGAAGCCAGTTCCCTTCCTTGGATATAAAAGGCAAATTTCCCTGAGAAAAAAAACTCACTTGTTCTTTTTTTAGTCCAAAATAGTGATTGACTTCGATATACTCTTTAGTCTGTAAATCATTTTTTGAGGAAGTCATGATTGCTATTTGAAGATCCCTTTGGCAAATGCCAGATAAAACTTTCACTTTTTCAAATGCAATCTGAAACAGCGTTTTTTTTCTCACAGCAGATACAGGGCAGATCCCCTTAGGACCGTCAAAACCCAGTCTACTGCCTTGTCCACCTGACAGGATTAAACATGCGACCTTTCCGTTTATAACGGCTCGTTTGCCCTCTTGTTTAAGCTCATTCGATGATAACGTATAAGGTGGGGACTCTGCTTTAGGTAATAAATCATGCCTTTGAGATGCTAAAACACTTCTTTGCATGAGCAAAGTTTCTTTACCATATTTCTTGAGGCAATCAAAAAAAACCTGTTTTTGCAATGGATTTACAGACTCTAAGCCCTGAAGTAGATGTTGTTGAGAAATAGTCTCGACAAATTGTTGCACCGAGTCATTTTCCATACTAACCCTTACTATTATCGTTTACTAAATAAAAAACTGATTCCACGCTTATATTTCTCAAATCACCATCTTTAGCCCTCAAAGGAAAATGATCCAATTGCTTATTAGGAGAGGAAACATTCTGCTTTAAAACTCCCTGACAAGGGTCAGCCCACAAGGAAATCACCTTAAGAGGAAAGCTTTGATCCAAAAAATAAGTTAAAGACAAAACTCCCGAGTCTGGAACCAAAAGACAATCACATCTATTTTTTATTATGCTAAGCATTTCAATCAGGGATGTTTTACCCCTAAGATCTATAACATCTTCCAAAGGGATCTCTTCAGTAGCAGTATGACCAAACAAAATTATTTTCCTGTTTTTTTCTCGAACAAGCTTACAAAAAAGGTTAACAAAATTCTCCATAGGCCAATTTTTTTCGTAGCCATATGAAGTCTGCGTTTGAATATGAACAGCTAAATACTTAACATCCTGAGCTAGAGAAAACCGCTGACAAAGACCATCCCAATTATCTTTCCAAATGAGCTTAGGAACAACTGTTCCTAACTGCCACTTTAGCCAATAGGTTGGATCGGGTCTTTCTATTATAAGATCATAACTTTGCTGATTTTTACCTAAAGTGGTTAAAACAGAAGATAAATTAAAAGGTTTCCCTCTTTGCATCGCATCACTGGTAATGACATCAACGCCCTCTAGCAGCGTAAATCCCTGTGCAAGGTCTTGTCTTGTTAAAAAAGTAATTGCAATTTCAGGCAACACTTGCTTTATCCTAAGCACTAAAGCATACATGCCAAGAGCTATATCCCCTAAACCACGATTCCAAACAATCAAACAACTCTTGGTTTGATTTTTAGAGGCCTTTTTTAAAATTACCTCTAGTGGGTTAGGCATTACTTTTCTGATAATTTTTTTTAGCATCGAGTCTTAGGAGCGTATAGAAAGTTTGTTTTTTTTTCTTCCAATAGCAGCAATAATATGGCCGTATACGTCTTGTTCTTCAATTTTTTTCATGCACCGGAAATCGATCGGGCAAGTCCTTTGATAACAGGGAGAACACTCAACAGGCTTTTGTACGACCACACCTGTTCTAAAAGGGCCTGTTATTTCCGGACTTGTCGAGCCAAATAAGGCCACGACAGGGGTTCCCAACGCCGCGGCAATATGCATCGGCCCGCTATCATTTGTTAGAAGAACATCGCAAATCTTTAGTAATGCCGCAAGCTCTCTTAGAGAAGTTAGTCCTGCCATATTTATGACTCTTTGCGAAAGGCCTTGGCATATTTCTTTTACCAAGGAAGCTGTAGCAAGATCACCAAAATAAACAACAAAAACATCTTTATCTTCTAGTAACTGCTTGGTAATTCCTCTAAATCTTTCTGGTAGCCAGCATTTAGCAGAGCCGTAAGTGGCACCTGGATTGATTCCTACAATAATTTTATCCTCAGATACTCCATGTTGTTTAAGGAGTGCACGTACCAATTGAATTTCTTTATCTGAAACAAATATTCTGGGAGAGGTATCTGAAATGGGGATGCCGAGAGGCTCTAGAAGTTTTTTATACGTTGTTACAAGGTGTTGTTTTTTGATGTTTTCTGGAAATTCTACAGGATGTGTTAGAAAATAACTTCGACCTTTGGTATTAAACCCAATCCTATTTTCTACTTTTCCCTGCCAAAACCACCAGGCGGTTGATATAGAATTGGTAAGCAAAATGCCTAGGTCATACTTGCCTTTTTGTAACTTATCTAAAATATTACGCCTATCAGAATGACGACTAAAAAGGCTTGTCTTATTGAAGCAGAAAACCTCATCGATTTCCTGATCTTCTTCTAAAAGTTCAGAAAGAGGGTTTTTGCACATCGCTGTGATCTTAGCATCAGGGAAGGCCTTTCGCAAATCTGAAATAATCGGAGTGGCCATTACCATATCACCCACCCAATTAGGCATTCTGACTATGATATTTTTTGGATTTGTTAAATCTCCCATCTATTTCTCTCTTACGTCTTGCTAAGACACTAATTAAAAACGCACTCTAAGGATTTGCCGATTAAAAAATGCTGGTAACCATATCAACAAAACTCGATTTTGTATACAAATAACATAACTGCAAGAAAAAAGATTAGTCGACCTAAAAATCAATCAACCAAGATGTTCTAAAAAACAAAGTCCTTGCTTGGGTATGTGGATATTTAATAGAAAATGTTCTATCTATGGTAGATGATAAAAAAGGATACTCTGTGCCATCACTTGAACCGCTTACAATATTAGGAATAGACCCCGGAAGCCAAGTAACAGGCTTTGGTGTCATTAAATCAGGATCAACCCTAGAGGCGTTAGATTTTGGCTGCATACGTCCACCAAGTAAACTAGACCTATCGGAGCGCTACCTTATCATTTATAACGGCATAGAACATCTTATAAAAAAATACCAACCTGACGCTTTAGCAGTAGAGACCCAATTCGTCTACAAAAACGTTCAGAGCGCAATAAAGCTTGGCATGGCTCGAGGCATGGTCATGCTAGCAGCAGCAAAAAATAAAATCCCAATTTACGAATATGCGCCCAAAAAGGCCAAACTTGCTGTTGTAGGAACTGGAACAGCAAGCAAAGAGCAAGTGCAACGGATGGTTCAATCGCTTCTTAAGCTAGCAAGTCCCCCTACGCCAGAGGATGCATCCGACGCTCTTGCCCTTGCGATTTGCCACGCTAATTCAAACAAACTGTTATCAACATTACTTGCGAGAAAAAAATGATCGAATACATAAAAGGACTACTGACAGAATCTTCTCCAAACCACGCAGTCATCGAATCTCATGGGATAGGATATAAGCTATTAATCCCTCTAAACAACTATTCTAAACTTCCTCAACAAGGGAAGGAAACTCTATTGTATGTTTCTACTGTGATAAGAGAAGATGCTCATAAAAGCTACGGCTTTTGCAATAGGACAGAACGTGATTTTTTCGAAAAGCTCATCGATGTATCAGGTATAGGCCCTAAAACAGGACTGGCACTTATAGGTCATATGGATCTATCAGATCTGCAGCTAGCAATATCTCAATCTAATGTGACCCTTTTAAGCAAGGTCCCTGGTATAGGAAAAAAAACAGCGGAGAGACTTATTGTAGAGCTTAAAGACAAGGCCTCAAAGCTTCCCGATGCACCAGCAACTTTTATGAACGAAAAAAAAGATTTATTTTCGGATGCTTTAAGCGCGCTGGTAAATCTGGGATACCACCCTTTACAGGCGCAAAAAGCTGTAAAAGAAGTTCTTAATAATTCATCGGAACAACCGGATCTCGCTTCAGTTATTACATCAGCACTTAGACAATTTTAAAAATAAAAATATAACCTATTGACCTGTTTTTGAATTTTTAGTAAGTAAGAAATTAAGCAACACGCAAAGGAGGAAACCATGATCCTAGCCTATTATAGCTTTGAACAATCATCCTACGTTTGTTTTACAACGCAGTTAAGTACATTTTCGGTCAATACAACAGGGCTTGGATACTAAATTCCTTTGCCCCAATATAGCTAGAAGATTAAAATTTGCAGTTTTTTAACGCACAAGAGTCTCTTTTATGTTTAAAAAACTGCCTATTATATTGCTTTTGGTCATCCTTGTTTCAGTATTTACTGAACAATTGATCCCTGTAGAAGTAAAATCTTTTATCTATGCGTTAAGCCTTACGGTAAAATCTTTTCTTATTTTTTTGTTACCTCTTTTAATTTTTTTGCTCCTATACAAAACAGCATCCCAGTTTGCTAAAGGCGCAACAAAGCTTGTTTTTTTAATTATTACAGCCGTTGTAATTTCTAACTGCTGCTCGACATTTTCCAGCTTTTTTATAGGTAAGGTAATACATAAACTAGATATATCGATTGCAGAACCCGCAATTAAAAAATCTCTATCTCCAAAATGGGACTTCTCCCTACCAGCCTTATTTTCTAATAGCACCGCCTTATTTGCCGGTCTTATTTTGGGAATTTTTTCAACCGCTATAAAACATCCCTTAGTAAACAAACTGCAAAAAAGCGCCGAAGTTGCAACAACCATACTTCTCAAAATTTTCTTATTTATAATCCCAATCTTTGTCTGCGGATTTATTATTAAGCTAGCCCATGACGGGACCCTGTCATCTATCATACAAGATTATGCTATCATTTTTTTACTTGTGGCTATCTCACAGCTTCTTTATGTATTTCTTGTTTTTTTAATAACGAACAGATTCGATACAAAAAAAACCTTTCTCAATCTCAAAAACCTTCTTCCCGCGGCATTGACAGGTTTTGGGA
>VGMB01000138.1 GCA_016866585.1 Chlamydiota bacterium | reverse complement strand
CAAAATGGATCGCATAATGTCACCCCTTTTTTAAATCCAGAAGACATTAATAGAGCTGCTGCTATCGATTCATGAATGGTCGCTTCTGTGTTCTCAAGCCTCCATCCACGTTTGTGAAGGGGAGCTCCTGATGTGTCAAGATAGATTGTCCCTTGGCCCTTATGAATAAATAAGTTTAACTGCACATCGGGATTTTGAATATCTATAGAAGGTCGATTTCCTGTCTTATCGCGAAAATAATCGCAGATCGCATCCTTAACTACAAGTGAAGCAAAATGACTGTTTGTTATGTTGTGATGAGATACGTTAGCATCTATAGCAAATGTTTTGCTTACATCTAAATATTTTGCCCAGCCCACTCTCTTGGCCATGAAATACAATGCGTCCTTATCTGGACATCCAAACTTTATAAGTGGCCAAAGAACTCTCGTTGCTAATCTAGAGCAATAGTTTATAAGGTATACGTTTTTCATCTCAGCAGGGGCATAAACGCCGCAAAAGCCGAGCCTCATTTTCTTCACCCCAAGCTGGATGAGCTCCTCGTAAAGAAGCTCTTCAAAATGGTGTGGACATGATATAAATATTTCTTCCATAGTTTTTTAATTGTGATAAAAAAGTATCACATCTCCATCTTTTACAATATATTCTTTGCCTTCAGAGCGAGCCTTGCCCTGTTCTCTTGCAGCCACTCTACCTTTGCATGCTACCATATCATCATACGGCACTACTTCAGCACGTATAAACCCCTTCTGTATATCAGAATGGATCTTCCCTGCAGCTTCCTGGGCGTTCGTACCTTTTTTTATCGTCCAAGCTCTTGTCTCGATTTCTCCCGCTGTGATGTATGTAATAAGATCAAGCATCGAAAAACTTGTCTTAATTAGCCTGTCAAGGCCTGGCTCTTGTACCCCTAAGCTCTGAAGGTATTCTTTTGCTTCTTCTTCATTAAGTTGTGCAAGTTCTTCTTCTAGCTTTGCACATATGGGTACAACAAGGTTCCCTTCTCTGCTTGCATATTCTCTAACTTTTTGAACCATGTCATTTTCCATCGAGGGAAGGCATCCTTCATCGACGTTTGCGGCGTAGATTACCTTTTTGTTTGTTAAGAAAGGATACACTGATAGAAGGTCTTTTTCTTCATCTTTAAGTACAAGAGATCGTAGCGGAAGGCCTTGATCTAGGTGAGCTACAGCTTTTTTTAAAACATCAACAGTTGCTTGCAGCTCTTTCTTGCCTCTAGCTTGCTTTTCCGCGCGCTGAGCGATGTTTTCTGCCATTTGTAGATCGGAGAGTATTAGCTCTGTGTTAATTATTTCTATGTCAGCAACTGGATTTACTTCTCCATGCACGTGGATAACATCTGGGTCATCGAAACATCTTACTACATGAACTATAGCATCGGTTTCTCTAATATTATTCAAAAATTGGTTGCCAAGTCCTTGTCCTTCGGAAGCCCCTTTTACAAGTCCTGCTATATCAACAAAGGTGACTGTAGCAGGGATTATCTTTTTGCTGTGAGATATATCTGATAGGACTTTTAATCTTGGATCAGGAACATCTACTATCCCTACATTAGGTTCAATTGTGCAAAATGGATAGTTGGCCGCTAGCGCCGCCGCTTTTTTTGTCAGCACATTAAATAAGGTCGATTTTCCCACATTAGGTAAGCCAACGATACCACACGAAAGTCCTGCCATAATTTCCTCTAAACAGTAAATGTAGTTTTAAATATGAAGAAAGTTTACACAACCACTTCTATTAATTGAATATAAATCCCCAAGCATACGTCAGCTCTAATCAGCTGATAATTCGGCAGATGATAGTAATGCGGCTTGGATTTGTTCTCTATTGATCGTGTCTTGCAGTAATAATCCGTCTATACATTTGTTTATAGAGAACTGACCACTGCGTGTCCTGTGAAGATCTGTAAGGTGAGCTCCCGATCCCAGGCCTTTGCCTATATCGTGCGCAAGAGATCGTATATAAGTGCCTTTAGAACAACATACATGGATCTTTGCAAAAGGGTATTGGTAATCTATGAGAGAAATCTTAACGTGAACTTGGCTTGGTTTTCTTTCTATTTCTTTTCCTTCACGAGCTAGTTCGTAAAGTTTTTTTCCTTTGATTTTTTTTGCTGAAAACATCGGTGGGATTTGTTCTATGTCCCCTTGAAACTTTTCTATCACTTTTTCAAGATCTTGTATTGAGGGGATGATATCCGATGTCGATACTACTTTGCCTTCACAATCATAGGTGTCAGTTTCCACGCCAAGACGCATAGTTGCCTCGTACTCCTTGTTTTCACAAAGAAATTGATCTGACATACGAGTATATTTTTTTCCAATTAGCATAACCATAACACCTGTTGCAAATGGATCAAGTGTTCCAGCATGACCAATTTTTTTGACGTTCAACATACGTCGTAACATAGCAACAAGACTAAAGGATGTCTTTCCTTTAGTCTTGTTGACAAGTAATATTCCTGAAGTTTCGTTACTCTGTAGTAGATTCATCTTCTGCGGACTGCACTCTGTTAGTTTGCTCTTTTTTAATCTGACCAAGAAGAGTTTCGATACGAATATGTTTTTCTATCGATTCGTCTAGTTTAAATGTCAGATTAGGAAAATATCTCATTGTAACTTTTTTAGAAGCTTGCACAGCGATAAAACCTGCAGCAGACTGAAGCGCTTCTAGTGTTTGCTTTTTTAAATTAGCATCACCTATAACGCTGATATACACCTTAGCATGGTGTAGATCACTTGTAATGTTTACTTCTGTGATTGTTACAAATTGAGACATGCGAGGGTCTTTAACATCTCGCATGACTACTTCAGATATAACTTCTTTTAATAATGAATTCAGTCTTTCGACCCGTATTTTTGCCATAATATTTTTATATAAGATCTTGTTTTAAGTATGTAACTTCTATAGCGTGAATAATATCTCCCTCTTTGACGTCACTGAAGTTTTGAAGGACGATTCCACACTCGATACCTTTAGACACTTCCTTTACGTCTTCTTTTACGCGTTTAAGCGAAGATATACTACCCTTGAAGACTACTTCTTTGTTTCTCATTACGCGCACTATACAATTACGCTTAATAACGCCATCAATAACCTG
This sequence comes from Chlamydiota bacterium, assembly GCA_016866585.1. GTDB lineage: Bacteria > Chlamydiota > Chlamydiia > Chlamydiales > Rhabdochlamydiaceae > VGMB01. The sequence goes on along the minus strand of VGMB01000138.1, from coordinate 1,756 downwards.
ACATCCTGCAATATTTCCAAGTTGTGATGATTTGAATACAGCTCTTACTTCAGCTTTGCCTACTTCATTTTCTTGAGGAATTTTATCAAGCAAGCCTAGCATCAGCTCTCTAGTATCATCAACAGCATGATATATGATGTCGTGCAGTCTGATATTCACTTTAAGTTGCTTAATTAAGTTTTCCGCATGGCTTTCAATTTTAGTATGAAATCCTATAATTGTCGCTTTAGAAGCTGCCGCTAGTTGAATATCGGACTCTGAAATTTCTCCAACACCTTCTGATATGAAATTTATGTCCACTTTCTTAGAAGGTATCTTAAGAAGTGATGTTTTCAACGCTTCTAAGGATCCTTGCACGTCAGCTTTGACGATTATATGAAGTGTTTTCTTTTCAAAATTATCTGCTTTTTGCTGGAGAAGATTTTCAAGAGAACCACGTTTTGTTTGATGTAGAAGTGTATGTTTCACACCTTCTGTACGTTTCTCTGAAATGTCTTTAGCTTCTTTTTCATCTTTTACAGAAACAAATTCACTTCCAGCTTCTGCCATACCTGACAAACCTGTGATTTTAACTGGTGTTGAAGGTCCTGCATGATCCAGCTCTTTACCGTGCTCATCATGCATCGTCTTAACACGAGCATAGTTCTGTCCGAATACGATAGAATCTCCGATTCTCAATGTACCGTTTTGCACAAGTATTGTTGCAACTGCTCCCATACCTTTGTGCATTTCAGATTCAATTACACTACCACGTGCTCTAAAGCTTGGATTTGCTTTCAGCTCTAAAACTTCTGCTTGTAGTGCTAACATTTCAAGAAGTTCCTTTACTCCTGCACCAGTTGCTGCGGAACAATTTACTGTAATAGTAGCTCCACCCCATGCTTCAGGAAGAAGATTTTGGTCTGCTAATTGTCTATATACAGTTTCTGGATTAAAGTTAGGCTTGTCGCTTTTATTTATAGCCACAACAATAGGTACACCAGCTGTTAATGCTTGGTTCATAGCCTCTAATGTTTGTGCTTTTATTCCCTCATCTCCAGCTACAACTAACACAACGATGTCTGTGACATCTGCTCCACGTGATCTCATTGCAGAGAACGCCTCGTGGCCTGGTGTATCGAGAATTGTAATGTCCCCAATAGCAGTATGACACTTAAATGCACCTATATGTTGTGTTATGGCTCCCGCTTCTGCCGAAACGCGATTTGACTTGCGTATAGCATCGATTAAGCTTGTTTTACCATGGTCAACGTGGCCCATGAATGTAACCACAGGAGGGCGCAAGTGTAGTTCAGATGCAGGTGATTGCTGAATTTCTTCTTTGATAGTGATATCAGTAACCTGTATTCTCTTTTCTTCAGCAGTATCGATTGTGATTTCACATTCGAACTCATGTCCCAAAAGTTGCACTGTAGTTTCGTCATCAAGAAGGTCGTTTAATGTTATTGCAACACCTTGCATGAAAAGCTTGGATATTAGCTGAGAAGCTTTGAGCTTCATTTCATTAGCTAAATCCTTTACAGATATGGGAAGCCGGATCTTTAAAGATTTAGGTCTGATTACCTCTTCTTGCATCTGGCTTTTTGTCTTGATTATCTTTTTCTTTCTCCAAACATCTTCATCACCGGTGCGTAGGCCAAGTCTGTCGCGAGCATCAAAAGATTTATACCCATCAGTTTTTTTTGCTGTTTTGGTGTCTTTTGAATCTTTTGCTGCAGCAGCCTTTTTAGGGAACTTATCATCATCAGCTTGTGGT
>VGMB01000137.1 GCA_016866585.1 Chlamydiota bacterium | reverse complement strand
CTGCATTAGCTAGCCATTTTGAGACTAATGAAAAACTTAAATTACTACCCCGCTATATGCAAGATATTTCAAAAGAAACTCTAATCCCTTTTTTAGACAAGCTAAAAGATCCAGACTCTGCATTAAATATGGCCATCCAACAAATAGATGAATTTTTTGGAGATCAAGAAGATCAGCAACAATTGAATACTGTGCTGAAAAGTTACCCATCAGTAATTAGCTATATGGGTGGAAGCAGTATCCCAACTGATCTAGACTATATAAAACTATTAGTTCTTTTATCTCTTCATTTTGATGAATTCAAGGAAAATGAAATCAAATCTTTGTTTCAAAGTCTAAATATTGAACAACCATCTTCTCCTAAACAATCTCAAAAACCAACACCTCAGGATCTCTATCTTAAACTTATGAGAAGTTCTGAAAAAGTAAAATTTTTAAATACTTTCTGCGAAAGCGCTAAGAATAGCATACTTAAAAATCAATCAAATAACTATTTAAGAGATTTATATAAAACCAGTGGCTATGATCAATATGCAGCTAGCCAAGACCTGCAGTTACCGGAAATTGAACCTACTATAGAAGAAAAACCCATAGAAGAATCAGAATTCACACCGGACAACCAAATAAGTCCTATTAGACCGACAACACCTAATGGCAACTGTGGGCCCTTAGCTATCGCAGATCAATTAGCTTTAAGTAGAGTAAGTAAAACGGTTACGGAATTAAGACAATCTGCTAGTGATTATCTTAAAAACAAAAAAGATGAAATTGCCGGATCACCAGATTTCATGGCAACTATAACAGTCTCACTTAAAGACTACGTTGCTAATTCAACTAATAAAAATGAGGAATTAATCACTCTATTAGCTAAGGAAAATCTAGATTCAAATGACTACATTCAACTTACAGAAAAATATGCAGACCTTATAAAAGAAGATAAAGTATGGGTAGACTCAGCATTTTTTGCTGCTATGGCACCAGCGCTTGAACGTAATATATTCATAATCAGACAAAATACTAAAACACCATGTGGCTTTGTAATATACGAGAAATTCTCATCTGATCCTCTAGGATCCAAAAGCAAAGATTGTAAAACAGATCAAACTCCTAAACCTATATATATTTTTTACAACGGTAAAATCACCTCCTCTAATGGAAATCACTTTGAAAGTTTTGATTCAACAAGAGATGATTATTTGAATGCTATGATCGATTATGATAAAAAAATCAAAATCAACGACCTTTTGGATAATCTAAGGAGCCTTCAAGAAAGTTTAGCAACAGATGAAGAAAAACAAGCTCAAGCTTCTCGATATATTACAGACTTAAAAGAAAACCATCCGAAACTTTATAAAACGGTTTTACTTCATTTTTTTGATAATCCTAACTATGAAATAACAAATCAAGACTGGAAAATCCTATACTCGATGGAAAAATTAGGAACTTGCACTACTAACAGTATATTAGCTTCCGAACCTGCAGTATAGACTACTGAAGATTCGGATTTTAAATTAAATGAAAGGAAAATGTGATGTATCTTTTTTAACCTAGCTTCTTAACCAGCCACCTTTCTTACTAGTCTTGTGCTTCTTTGATAGTGAATTTGTCGCCTTTGCTTTTTTAGACTTTGCTGCAGCTTCAGGATTAATAATTTCTTTCACTTCCTGGGCAGAATCAGCAAGCTTATTTTTCATAGCCTCCAAAGCCTTCCACTGACCAGGACTAAAATTGCTGGGATTCTCCGCAAAACTCTGAAGCTGATCTTCTGTAAGCCCGGCTCTAGCGGCGATCTTCCTTGCCTCTACTCTAAGAAAATCATGCATTTCCCCCATAATTTTCATGATTTCTTTTTTTTCTTCAAGATCAGCTTCTTTCAGAGCCTCTTTTATGCTCTCAAAAAACATTAGCGAATCTCTGAAAACATTCATCATATCCACTTTGCTGGACTTAGATTCCTTTTCAAATCTATTTACAAGCTTTTCAAATTCTTTACGCAAACGCATACTGAACCACCAATTATTAATACACTTAATAACTTCATTATAATTAAACAGTAATTATAATAAACTAATTATTTAATAAATTAAATCATCAAAATAATAAATTAAATTTAAAAAACAGCTTGCATCAATATATATTAATTAGGTTTTAGATCTAAAGTCATCTCACATAATTAACAGCATCTTACGCCAGACTACCTAGCAAGTTCCAAACAATTACTATGAAACCACTACCTATACCATGATAGCTTCCTAGGCATCTATTAATACTCCCACGACATTAACACAAGTATAGATCAAACTATTTAAAACTGGATTTATCCGAAGAATTCGAGGAAACTCAGTCGTTCAGGGATGGAGATGAAGTTGGCCTTGAGAAATGGGAAGCATCCTGTTGCTCAATGTATTGTCTTTGACGGCGTAAAACCCGGTTCTTCAGGACTGGGATATAAACACGCCCGTTGATTTAAATCATCCACTTTCATAAATTAGCCTCACTGTTGACGAAGCAGGTTGAAACAAGCTCCTCTAAACAAACTCTCATAATTTTGTGGCTCTTGGAATAGATAGCCTGGGTATCTATTCCCTAAAAGACCTTGCCAAATAATGAGTGTGGCTAAAAGAGCACAGGTCTCTTAACCTGGATAAGCCTTCAGCTTGAGCTGAGGGTGTGTATATACAAAAATATAAGAATAAAAAAAATCCATACGCTTAGTGCTAAAATCAATAAAGTATGGATTGTATAGAAAAGACAGTGTCATACTCTATTAAGGTACATACTCAGAGAAACCATTAGAATGCACAGAAACATATCCATATCCTGCGTTCTTAAAAAGTCTGTCATATTCGGCTGAATCGTCAATGTCTTCACCTGCATACGATCCATCGCAACCATCCGATGAATTAGAATCATTTTGCTGCTCGTTTAAGCTTGTCATAGATGTACGGGAAAGGGTCAAATCAAAACTATCAGAGCCCTCTGCATACTCAGAATCACCACAGCTCAATGCATCTTCAAAAGAATCACGACTATCATCGATCTCAAAATATTTTACCTCGCGTGGACAAGAAACTTGCTCATTAAGTACCTTACCATCTTTAACTATAACTTTATTTAATAACTTTCTTTGAAAATCGACTCTATCCAATCCTTTATGATCATCATCTTCTTCAGGATCATTATCTTGCGCAAAGTATTCCCCGTTACAGAAAACCATATTAAGAGATATAGTAGTTTTCCTAACTCCAATCATTTCTTTTAGTTGTTTATTCATTTCTTTTAGTTGTTTATTCATTTCTTCGTTTTCTTTGATAAAACTGGCAGCTACTACATCATTATGGCTTGTACTTGTTTGATCCTGATCTCCTGCAGAAAACATCCAAGAACCTAGTTTATACATATCCGATGCCATCCCTAAGAAAACACCACCAACATCCCATAACGCTTGGCCTACGTCTACTACAGATCTGCCGCCTGAAAAACCTGATCCACATGTTGCAATTATACTATTGCCAAACTCCCAATCGTTATATGGTCTCTTGTCATCATATTCAATTTGACCAAAAGCCAAAGACTTTTCAAACATCTTAGAACTTAACTCTTCCCACTTTTTGTCAATAGCATTATACGTCTTATACATATATAAATCCAAGTCAACAGCCTGGCCTGCAACCACAAAAGGGTACAGTACTAAGGCACCTAAAAACATCCCACAATCTAAGAATCTTGCACCTATTCTTAATATAGATAAGGCTAACATCGTACTCTTCTGAAAAGTAGCAGACGTCCATTGTTGATTCATGATTTGATGTCTCAAGACCTTTATATGGCCTGTAAAATATCCAGTGGAGTTAAAACCCTCTAACGGTATTCCATTAGGATTTTTATCATGAATCTTTGCATTACTACGCAGAGCATGAATACTACTATTGGTGATTTTTCCTCCATCCTCAAACTTTGTACTATCTATAAGTTTTATAAGTCTCATGAAAAATGCAGAAGCCACTGAATGAGTACGTTCATGACAATTCAAATCACCCGGATTATGACCTCCGGCCATTAAAATACTACTATGTTTTCTTGATATACTCACAAAAGGTGAAAAATTTGAATTTCCCGGGTTAAAATAACCCATACCGTAAGCAATCTTAAATAATGGGATGCCAACTTTTTTTATAGCCATCAAACCAACATCATGGATCACTAACATTCTTAATGCGTTAACACCATCATATATTTTCTCAGGAATTTGTGCACAACGGTATAACACATTTAAAGAGATCCTTACCACTTGTTTGCCTAGCCATTCAGATCCAGAAGTGCTCCCAACTCCGTTATTCAAATCTTTGATTCTTTCGCTCAAACCTTTAGTAAAATATCTGCAAGGATTGGCACTCGGCAAATAAACCTTACTGTGCTGAGAACTTGCATTGAATGTCATTATTATCTCCTCTATATAGTTATATTCTAACACAAAAGCTAGTTTTTAATTAACAGTAAATTAAAAAAAACAATTCATATGCAAAAACCTAATTAACAATCAGATAAAGGCGTTATTATTAATTAAAAACCAGATCTATTTTTTAAACATAAGCACTTAAACTTCAACAGCTTGTAAATAAAAAATAAACGCATTAAATTTATTTAAAAACACAAACCACTCACATAAAATAGTTTCCATATACATATTGAAAATAAGCGTTATTGCGTAATTGGCTTTGGACAAGTTTTTATTTTAAAAACTGAGAGTCTATAAGCTCTTGAAGATCTGGACACTAGGTTCTTACAGGCAGTCCAAGGGTGTTTAGTTTATTGATAATTAATGATTTAAGAAGCATTTCGTGATGCTGGTTGATTAGAGACCTGCTTTTAAGGGTGTTTCCTAGAATTCCT
>VGMB01000136.1 GCA_016866585.1 Chlamydiota bacterium | reverse complement strand
TCAAAGAGAAAGACTAGTTTTAATCGGACTTGTGGAACTATACCTCCAACACGGAAAACCTGTAGGATCTAACACACTAAGAGAGAATGGCTTTGAAGCATTAAGCTCGGCGACAATACGCAACTATTTCGCAAAACTTGAAGAAAGCGGGTACGTAAAACAGCAACACTCCTCAGGGGGAAGAATCCCAACAAACGCTGCGTACAAGCTTTATGCAGAGTCTGTACTTAGCTCCGGACATATTGATGACAAAGATAAAAACTTTCTAATTAGCAATCTATCTTCAGAAACTCGAGAAGTAAATGCATACTTGCAAAAATGCGCGGAGATCCTAAGCGAAAAAACACAAACTGCTGTATTTCTCTCTTCTCCCAGATTTGATCAAGACTTTCTGCTAGATGTAAAAATGATCGGAATAGACAGCTCAAGATGTTTATGTGTGCTGATTACTGATTTTGGAGTTATTAAAACAGAGGTGCTATACACCGAAAAGAAACTAAGCAGCTTCACATTAAAAAGAATAGAAAACTTCTTTCAAGCCAAGATCAATGGTAGAGACAAACCTGATATGACAAAGGAAGAAGAAACCCTTGCTTCCAAATTTTATAGCGAAGTTATGCTGAGACATATTGTAAGTTACAACAACTTTTCAAGCATAGACATCCTAAAAACAGGATTCTCTAAGCTTCTAGCATACTCTGATTTCACAGAAGATGCATCAGGACTTGCATCTGGCCTATCCTTTTTTGAAAATAATGACGCTTTACGTCTCATGCTCAGCGAAACTTGTAAAAAATCAGACCTCAAATTTTGGATAGGAGACGATTTACACTCTTTATCAACAAGCCAAGCTGGATCATGTGCCGTACTAATATTACCTTACAAGATCAATCAAACTATAACTGGCGCAATAGGGTTGCTTGGCCCAAGCAGACTCCCTTACAAAAAATTATTCGGCATCTTGAAATGCGCTGCTGAGGTTATAGGAACCAGCCTTACAAAGAGTTTATATAAATTCAAAATATCGTTTCGTGAGCCAACTAATCCTTACCTACAAAATCAACAGAAACCTTTTTCCTCTAACGAATCGGTTACCCGCCTTCTGTTAGAAGATAAAACCCAAAACGAGTAAAACAATGACAGAAGAATTTCCACAGCAAGCATCTGAAGATAATGCAAGCTCAGCTCAAGCAGAAACTCAGATAGGCCCAGAGCAAAGAATAAACGAGCTAGAACTTGAGGTAAAAGAAAGTCACGAAAAATACTTAAGACTTTTAGCCGAAATGGAAAATAGTAAAAAAAGACTGACAAAAGAAAAACAAGAGATGACCAGATTTGGTATCGAAAATGTCATCGCGGACTTTTTACTTCCTATGGACAATCTAGAAAATGCGCTTAAATTTACGCACCAGATGTCCGAAGAAACTAGAAACTGGGCTATAGGCTTCGAAATGATCCTCAACCAATTTAAAGAGGTCCTTTCAGAACACGGCGTATCTAGCTTTAATTCTCTTGGAGAAAACTTCGATCCTTACCTACACGAAGCAGTGGAAGTGGAAGAAACTGAAACAGTGCAAGAAGGGAAAATTACTCAAGAATTTGTTAAGGGGTATAAATCAAGCAATAGAACAATACGCCCAGCAAAAGTAAAAGTAGCAAAAAAGCCTTGCGCACCTAGTGAAGAATCAAAAAATTAAAAAATATAAACTTATAAACTGGAGACACTATGAGTCAGCAAAAGAAAAGCAAAATTATCGGTATAGATCTTGGTACCACTAATTCTTGTGTAGCTATAATGGAAGGAGGAACACCTAAAGTTATTGCTAACGCAGAAGGTTCTAGAACAACACCCTCCGTTGTATCCTATAAAGGCAGCGAAAGACTTGTTGGTATACCAGCGAAAAGACAAGCTATAACAAACCCAGAGAAAACAATTTTTTCTGCTAAGAGATTTATTGGTAGAAAATTCTCTGAAGTTCAATCTGAAATTCAGACAGTCCCATATAAAGTTGCAGCTAACGGCAACGGTGACGCAATAATAGAAGTTGATGGCAAAGCTCTTACTCCAGAAGAAGTAGGAGCTCAAGTACTTCTTAAAATGAAGGAAACTGCTGAAGCGTATTTAGGTGAAAAGATCACAGAAGCAGTCATCACAGTACCTGCATATTTTAACGATTCACAAAGACAGTCCACAAAAGATGCTGGACGTATAGCTGGCTTAGATGTAAAGCGTATCATACCTGAGCCTACAGCAGCAGCTCTTGCATACGGCTTAGATAAGCAACACGACAAAAAAATTGCAGTTTTTGACCTTGGCGGTGGAACATTTGATATATCCATCTTAGAAATCGGTGATGGTGTCTTTGAAGTACTTTCAACAAATGGAGATACTCACTTAGGTGGAGACGATTTTGATAACGTGATCCTACATTGGATGCTTGAAGAATTCAAAAAAGACACGGGCATTGATCTTAGCAAAGATAAAATGGCACTACAACGTCTACGTGATGCTGCTGAAAAAGCTAAAATTGAGCTTTCTGGAACACAAACAACAGAGATTAATCAGCCATTTATTACTATGGATGCATCGGGACCAAAACACTTAGCTCTAACACTAACAAGAGCTAAATTTGAATCCCTAGCTCACGATCTTATCGAAAGAACAGCAGAACCTTGTATTAAAGCTTTAAAAGATGCGGGCCTAACCAAAGATCAAATCGACGAAGTAATCCTCGTTGGTGGAATGATCCGTATGCCAGCTGTAGAGCAAAAAGTAAAACAAATTTTCGGTAAAGAGCCTCATAAAGGTGTAAATCCTGATGAAGTGGTAGCAATCGGAGCAGCAATCCAAGGAGCGGTACTGACTGGAGATGTTAAAGATGTTCTTCTTCTTGATGTTATTCCGTTAACACTAGGAATTGAGACATTAGGTGGAGTTCTAACTCCTGTAGTAGAAAGAAACACAACGATACCAACACAGAAGAAACAAGTCTTCTCTACAGCAGCAGATAACCAACCTGCAGTTACAATCGTTGTGCTCCAAGGCGAAAGAAAAATGGCAAGGGATAATAAAGAGATCGGTCGATTCGATCTAACAGATATTCCTCCTGCACCAAGAGGCGTACCTCAAATTGAAGTAGCTTTCGATATTGATGCTGATGGTATTCTACATGTGTCCGCTAAGGATGTACAGTCTGGAAAAGAGCAAAAAATTAGAATCGAAGCTAAGTCAGGCCTTAGTGAAAATGAAATCAAGCGTATGTTAAAAGACGCTGAAGAGCATGCTGAGGAAGATCGAATCCGTAAAGAAGAAATTGAATCTCGCAACGAAGCGGACTCTTTAGCATTTAGAGCTGAAAAATCTTTAAACGAATATAAGGACAAGATTCCAGCTAACGTTGCTACAGAAATTCAAGAAAAAATCGATGCGGTAAAGGAAGCCCTTAAAGGATCTGATACAGCAAAAATCAACGCTGCAAAAGATCAATTAAATGCCCATATGCAAAAAATTGGAGAGGCAATGCAAGCCTCTGCAGGCCAATCTGGTCCACAAGCTCATGCAGGACCTCAGCAAGGCGGAAGCAAAAAGCCAGACATGGAAGAAGCTGAAGTTGAAATCATTGACGATGCTGAGACTAAATAATAAAACGTTGTGCGGATAAAACCACAAAAAAAGAGGAGGTAGTTTTTCTACCTCCTCTTTTTTATCTCCTTGAAAACTAGATCTTTGTCCCTTATAAAAATTCCAGATTTTCGTTACTCATAAAATGAAATAATATTAAATTATTTTAAAGAATCCAAAAGTTCAGTATATTTTATCGTACTACAAAACACTGGGATAGTATTCTGAAAAATGGATCAATTATTCAATTACATCTGGTCTAGCAAGCGTACAACAACACTCAGCGCAGCTCTTTCCCAACCTAGACAAGGACAACATTTAAATCCTATTCCAGGTATCAATAACATTGGAGGCAATGACTGTTGGGTCAACTCTTTGATGCAACTTATTGCAACAGTACCTAGCCTACAAAATATGATATTTGATATTAGTAGGATTTATTTAAGCAATACACCAACCGTTGAAATCAAACATGCAGCACTTACGCTAAAAAGAGAGATCGTTAAATTAACAGATGATAGATCAATAAAGCGTTCTATTTCGCAAGCCAACTCCGCTGATTTTCGTAGAGCTTTACAAACTCTACTACCATCCCTGTCTGCCAACGAACAAGAAGATACTATCGAAGCACTTTTAGGACTAACTGGATTATATGAACTCCTAATCAAAAGAGAACAAGAGTTTACTGGCCGCGAACAGGGATTGTTTTCAATTGTAACAACTAGACACTATATTCCAGAATCTGAAACAAAACCCCTAGAACCAAAATTAATTAGTACTTTAGCTTTAAATGTACTTCAAAGGTCATCAACACAAAATCTAAGACAATTTTTACCAGGTTCAGATAAAACTACACCTAACGGATTAAGTATAGAAGACCGAAAAGTTATCACAAGACTTTTTCCGAATAATCCATATTCATTTCCAACGCTAGTGGACAGCTGCTCTTCATATCAACAATTTGATAGGATAATCTTTCTCGAACTTGTAAAATTTGAGCCTATGCTTAGGTACTTATATCACTCCCCTTCAGGGGTAGCAACTGAAGGCCTTTTGGACCGCAAAAAGCAAGTATTCTCTAATTTTTTACAGGAGTATTTCAATCAAAAAGCAGATCCATCAAGTGAGAGATGCTTTTACTATAGTGAACAATTGAACGCTATGCAGTCTCATAAGCTGGACAAAATCACACGTAAAATTCAAGATCAACCACAAGAATTTTTATTTTTTGTGCAAAGATTTAATGAAGGAATGAAATTAAAACATCAATTTCA
>VGMB01000135.1 GCA_016866585.1 Chlamydiota bacterium | reverse complement strand
AAATCATGGACGCACCAGTTGTGGGTAAACCTTATATCAGTAGATGAAGACGAAGAGGTGATTCACAGTGAATTTAAGGACATAGCTATCAATGAAGAGCTGGACTTACCATCTTTAAATCAAGAGGAAGAAAACGATAGCTCATTTACTGATTGATGCAATTCTTTAAGGGAAAGGAGTAGATCTCTTGTAGAGGTCCAGTTTAAGCATGGGTCGGTTATTGATATATCAGATCTAAGTAATTCAAGACCTTTATCTAAGCATTGGCTTCCCTCTTCCAAAAAGCTTTCTAACATGACCCCACAGATCATATTATTCCCATCGGAAATTTGATTTATTACGTTATTAAAAACATTGATTTGATTGGTGTGTATTTTTTGAGAGTTACCGTGAGAGCAGTCGACAAGCAGTTTAGTCATTATTTTGTTTTTGTTTAGTTTTTCTATAGCGCCATCGATAGATAAACTGTCATAGTTCGTTTCAGAATTTGATCCTCTTAGAACAAGGTGTGTGTCAAGATTACCACAAGAACTAGCTACAAAAAGCTGGCCGTTTTCATCTATACTTAAGAACTTGTGATTGGATCTGGCGGAAAGTATTCCATTGATAGCATTGTCAATATTTCCGTCTGTGCTGTTTTTAAAGCCTATCGGCATATCTAACATAGAAGCTAGTTGACGATGTGCGCTAGAAGAACAAGTTCTAGCTCCGATAAACCCCCAGCTGATCAAGTCTTGAAAATATAAATGGGAAAGAGGTTCTAGAAATTCCATCGCTATGGGTAGCTTTTTCTGGCATATTTCGATTAGAAGTTGCCTTGAAAGTGTTAGCCCCTTAGCTATATTATTACTGCCATCAAGGTCTGGATCGTAGAGAAAGCCTTTCCATCCAAGAGATGTTCTTGGTTTTTCTATATGAGCTCTCATGACTATATAGCAGACATCGCTTAACTCGTTAGAAAGTTTTTGAAGTCTTGATGCATACTCTAATGTTGCCTGCGTATCGTGAACAGAGCAAGGTCCTACCACTACAGCTATGCGAGAGTCTTTTCCAGATAGGATATTTTGTATTGTCTTTCTACTATCGATTATATTTTTTGTTACAAGAGGGCTTATAGGAAATAGATCGATAAGCTGTTTAGGTGAGTAGATTTTTTTATCCATTTTTATAATTTTTTTAAATTCTTAAGGACTTTGTGAAGCTATCATATACTAAATAATACCGCAAGTTTCACTCGATATCATTCGTGATTTTTATTTTAAACACAGAAATAGCTTGATGCTGGAGGCCAGGAAGACTAAACTATCCGGCTATTGCATTAATCCCGGATGTTTTATGAGCTTTACTCAAGATCAAATTGTACAGATATTAGAAAAAGTCGACCACGTTTTATGGGCCAATTTTTTAGTTTTTTTCTTGGTTTTAGTAGGAGTAATCCTCACTGTAAAGCTTAAAGGGATGCAATTTCGCTATCTGGGATATTCACTAAAATTAGCCTTTACTAGAAGTGACGATAATGCCGAGGGAGACATAAGTCAGTTTCAGTCTTTAATGACTGCACTTTCAGCGACAATAGGTATTGGTAGTATAGCTGGTGTGGCGACTGCTATAATGTCTGGGGGCTTTGGAGCTATATTTTGGATGTGGGTAATAGCTCTAGTGGGAATGGCAACAAAGTATGCTGAAGCAATTCTAGCTGTTAAGTTTAGGAAGGTGGATAAAAACGGCTTTATGTGTGGCGGCCCTATGTATTATATAAAGGCCGGCTTGAATTGGAAGGTTCTTGCAATATCTTTTGCTGTTTTTGGTGCTCTTTCAAGTTTTGCGGGTGGAAATATCATACAAGCTAATTCAATAGCCCTTGCCCTGAAAAATCTAACAGGAATTTCTCCTCATTACTCTGGAATATTTTTAGCTATCTTAACGGCATCAATAGTACTGGGCGGTATCAAAAGTATCGGTAAGGTTAGTGCATTTTTTGTTCCAATAATGGCCCTGTTTTATGTTTTTGGTGGCCTTTTCATCCTTTTTGTGAAAGCTGAGCTTATTCCTTCATGCCTACATCAAATTTTTTCGTGCGCGTTCAATGGCCAAGCTGCTGTAGGTGGTTTTTTGGGAGCAGGGGTTATGGCGGCCGTTCAAATGGGTGTTGCTAGGGGAGTTTCTTCCAATGAAGCTGGTCTTGGAAGTGCGCCTATAGCTGCGGCTGCCGCAAAGACGGATGTTCCCGGTAGACAAGCTCTTATATCTATGACTGGCGTTTTTCTATCTAGCATTATTGTTTGCTCTATCACGGCTTTGGTGATAGGAGTTACAGGTGTTGTGGGTAAAACGGGAGGACTTGGTGAGCCTTTAAATGGTGCTGCCTTAGTGATGGAGGCTTTTAAAACTGTAATACCTCAAGGTGATGCGATAGTGGCTATAGGTGTCATCCTTTTTGGCTACTCTACCATAGTAGGTTGGGCATATTATGGAGAGAAATGTATTGAGTTCATAGGTGGAAGTAAAATACTTTTTATATATCGCATAATTTTCTGTTTTGTTGTTTTTTTAGGTTCAATTTTAAGCTTCCATATTGTTTGGCCCTTGGCTGACATAATGAACGGCTTAATGGCCTTGCCTAATTTAATAGCGTTATTTGCTCTAACTCCGGTTGTAGTCAAAGAATCTGCAGAGTTTTTTGATTTGCTGAAGAGAGAGAAATTAATATCTAAATCTAAATTAGCTAGTTATGTTAATAAGTAAATAAATTGAATTTTATTTTTTTTATTGCTATAATATTGTAATATTAATTTTTCATCCTCGTTTTTGAATGCTTTTAATTAAAAAAAATATGTCGTTATCTGCCAATCTTGTTTCTCCTGTAGTTGGGGAGAAAAGGAGTAATTCTTAAGAATCTTCTCCAGTATCCAAAAAGTCTCATCTTGAAGATAAAGTTCACAACAAAGCCTCTGAGATCATAAACGATTCATCCGAAAGTAATCGTTTTACCTCAGAGTCATCTAGTAGGCACATAAAAAGTAGCAAAGAAGAAGAAAATCCAAAAGGCAGTGAGTTTCCAAGGATAATGTCTCGTCAGATTCAACCCCCTTTGAAATTTTCAAATCGATTAAATTCTGGGACTTTTGGAGATGTTCACGGCCTTACTGCGCATCTAATATCTACAAAAGAAGAGTCTTCATGCGTTTTGAAAGTTATTAAAAAGGGTTTGGATCCTTACCAAGCTAGTTGCTCGAGAATGCAACTTAAAAATGAAATTATAAAACTATCACGAATTAGTGATGCAGACCCTAAAGGTTTATTTCCTGTTGTTCAATTTTTAGGTGTACTAGAGCCGGTTGAAGGTGTCTTTGGTCTTTTAGCTGAGCGATGTGAGACCGACTTAATAGAGTATTTTAAACAAGAAAAAAAAATAGCCTCTTATGAGCAGTTAAGCTCTATTGCAAAACAATGTATCCGTGGTTTGAATTTTCTAGAAAACGGTGTAACTCCGCCTATAGTTCATCTTGATTTCAAAAGTGATAATATCCTTGTGTCTTCAATAAATCCATTGACGATTAAAATTTCTGATTTTGGGCTTGCTGTTGATTCTCCTCAGGCAGCTTGTTTAAATCCAAGAGGTTGTTTGAAGACAGCGTCTCCTGAGGTTGCCTTGCGAAACGCATTTGATACTTCTGCGGATAAATGGAGTCTTGGTTGCGTTTTATTTCAGCTTCGAACACATAGGAGTTTGTTTGATATTCAAGATTATCAATCTTTGGTTGCTAGAATCCATGATCTAGCCGGTCCTATACCCAAAGAAAGATTAGAAAACCTAAGCAACAGAAATCAAATATTTGAATTTCCCGAAGAAGATAGCTCCTCTGTTGTTTTAAAACCTGAATTTAAGCCAACACCAACAGTAAGGCAGCATCAGTTGCTTTGTTTACATAGTGCAGATCTAAGTCAAAATGGTCCTAAAGGTTTTGAATCTTCTGAAGCTAAGTCTTTTAGAGTTTTTTTGCATGGTATCTTAAAGATTAATCCCGCAGATCGATTGTCTTATGATCAAATGTTGAATCATAATTTTATTACTAAATATTCATAAATCGAAGCGTAACCAATTTTTACACGAAAGGCTCATTTAAAAGTTTTTTTCTTTTTGCCTTTGGGTTCATCTTTGAGTTTTCAGATTGTATATTCTAGCTGGAAATTAGTTTGTGAAAAATTTTAGGATATTATTTTAAATTCGTGAAAATAAAATGTTATAATTTAAATAAAGTTTTATTAAATGCGGATATTTGTGTTCTTTTGCTGCTTTTTTTGTTATAATAAATAAAATTTAATATTTCAATTCTAAACCTGAAAATTGTAAAAAAATATGTCATTATCTATTGATACTAATTCACCTACTATTGGAACGAAAAGGGGGGCTTTTGAAGAGGGTGCTTCCTCAATTGAAAGACCTCGTTTCAATAATAAAATCCAGAAAACGGCTTCTAAAATTATAACAGCCTTAAATGAAGACCATCGAGTTAGTTCTGAGATACCCACTCTAGTTAAGCATAGCTTACAGGATAAGAGAGCACCAAAAGATGACGCCTTTCCAAAATTAAATTCTGAAAAAGTACAGCCTCCTTTAAAGATGTCACGCCTTTTTAGTTCTGGCAATTTTGGAGAAGTTTACTACTTAAATGCTCAATCGATTTCTTCGAGAACTGAGTCTTTGTGTGATTTGAAAATAGTCAAGAATTCGTTGAATCCCGCAGCTTTGCAATCTTCAAGAGCGCAGCTTGAAAATGAAATAGAAAAGCTATCAAGGATTAGCTCGTTCGATCCAGATGAAAGGATTCCGATAGTTGGGTTTCGCGGTGTTTTAGAGCCATCACATGGAGTAGTAGGTCTTTTAATGGAGCGATGTTCTACTGATTTAATTGAATATTTTAATAAGCAAACTAC
>VGMB01000134.1 GCA_016866585.1 Chlamydiota bacterium | reverse complement strand
CTACTTTTCCGATTACCTTATGTTCTACAAAAACGCTTTGCTCGTATCTAAGGCTAGTCAATTTGTTTCTAAAACAAAGTTTGCCCCTGTACGCCAGGTGATATTAGCTCTTAGTGATATAGTAGATAACATAGATAAAGAAGAACCCTTTGAAAATGAGTGGTTCTCTATACCCGCAAAGATAAAAAATCAGATTTATTATTTAGTTTATAATATTCAAAAAAAGGCAGGGAAAAAAACACTTTTCGACATAAGATATGGACAGAAAGGGTTTGAGGGACACATAAAGGAAGTGTCAAACTCTATTCGCAAGGAAGCTGTTTCAAGATCAATTCTTGCTATTTTGCTTGATGAGATCTCTAAAGAAGGTGGTGACGATATCATAGAGACTTTTTCGCTTCTGCAAGAAGATATTAAGAAGTTGGTTTTTGACGCTACTGCTAGAGCGTGTGGCCTCACAGGTGATGATGTGCAAGAAGGTGAGGGGATTTTTTTGGGTAAAGATGGATTTGGTCAGCTTCTTATGAAAGAGATTCGGATTTCAGCCCTTCAGTACGCGATGATGTAAACTATGAACCTATTATTATTTTCTAGCGCTGTAGAAAAAATTGCTACCTTCCAGGCTCTTTCTGCAAAGAGCTTGGACACTTCTGCTATTGGTAGTGAGATAAAAGAAGTAATTGGCTATTTAGCTGAAGTTGATTTAGAAGGCGTCGATTTAAAAAGGATCTGTTTAGATACGTCCATTCCTGATACTGCGATTTTAGATAAAGTAAAGAGGGTATTTTCTAAGCATGTTTTTATTGAAAGTTTTAAGGGGATTTTAGATTGTAATGAGGCTCTTTCTTTATTTGAAATTTGCGCTCCTTTGTACGATCAGATCATCAAGCCCTTAGATAGATCGATATTTCTGGATTTGCTTAAGAAAATCCCTAGCGCAAAAAGAATGATCTTTTTGAAAAAATTGGTTCATACATTAGTCTATGATAGTAAGCTTATCGAAAAGTTTTTATTTTTAGCTTGTGATCATCCTGTTAATTGTATAGAGAAGATCTTGGATCTGCTTTATAAATTTTGTGGAACTTCTTCAAGAGATATTACCCCAATTTTACATGTATTACCTAAAAACTCTGTTTTTGAATTCCTCGGGATGCTGGAGTACGTACATCCTCTTACCCTCAATTGCAAAGACCTAAATAGTATAGATATTCTAGCATCGCTTGTATGCAGTTTTCCAGATTCTTGTAGGAAATTACTATGCAAAGTTGTTGCAGATCTCACTATAGCCCTTGATACAATATCTGATATTAACTCCATAGCAAAGCGAAGTCTTGATATTATAAGAAAAGATCGAGGGGATGTTTTACTTCACGCTGTAGATCTTAACGATGCTTCTTATACATGCCAAGAGAGGTTAGATATTCTTGATTATTTTACGAATATCTCTGAGTCCGAAGCTCAACATCTTTGTGTCCTAGCATTACCTATAGCTTTAAAAACAACAAATGCCATACAGAGACTCTCTATATTGACAGCTATACAAAATGTTCCCCATAAAGATAAAAAAGAGACCTGCTCCTTGGTTTGGGAGATAATCCAACTTGTTGATGATTCTTTTGGCGTTGAAAAACTAATCTGTCATTTAGCTCAGCATTCCTCTCAAAATAGGCAAGAGTTTTTTTCTCAGGCTAAGCCTTTTTTAATAAAGCTTTTTGAAAATGAGCCTCTAAATTATATCCTTAGGCCTTCAAAAATCACACATTTTTTTTCAGTCTACTCCTTGTTGCCAATAAAAAATAGGAATGAAGTATATCGAGCGATGCAGCCATCGCTAGTAGGGTTGTCTTTGAAAGATAAAAATACACTTGCTTTGATAGCTGCAGGTCTTTCTTTTTATCCTACTATGATGCTAGTTGATATTTTGGAGAAAAGCGATTCTGTTACTGCTAGGAAGAAAAAAATCGAACTACTTCAGTTTCTCTTTTTTATCCCTTCACCTATTGTTATTCCATTTTTAGTCGGATTAAAGGGGATGGAGGCTCGGCAATCGTTACAAAATATTGATTCTCTATATTTTTTAGAGTACATGTTTACTCAATGTCCGGGGTACAGACAAGATGTGAAAATATATTTGCTTGGGCAGCTTCAAACCGTATCAGATAAGTTTTTTGCAAGGTATCTTGCTGAATATGTTATTAACTATAAAAATGTTTTTGGCATAGACCCCCACGATCAGCTTCATAACATAGCAAAAAAGGTTGTAGAGTTTAGCTATAGATCTCATGAAGCGATTAACCCATATAGAATTTTCGAGTCTCTCCAGCTTAGAGCAACTCAAAAGATCTCTTTCGAGGATTCCTCTTTATTATGTGAAATCATTGATGATATTGTTACTAACTTAAGTCAAAAAATTTTCAGTTTTTCTGTAAACCAATATGTATTTTCTTCAGAGGTTGAAAGCTATTTACATAAAGATCTCCTTTTATCTTGCTATAAATGTATAGAAAGAAAATTGGAGCAGCCCATAAATAGAAGGGTTATAGAAAGCCAAGGCATCTCTTATGAAATACTTTTAGAATCAATAAAAGAAAAGACTCTTTCAAACATTTGGCTTGGATCCTCACAAAGAGTTATGTCCAAAGAACAAGCGTGTCTCCATCGGATCGTGGCACATGCTGTGGAAATACAAAATACAAATCCCTCAGATTGTGTCTTAACAACATTAGAACTCCAGATAATGAATCTTCATTTATTATCTTTATCCGGTATCGAGCAATTTAAAAAAGATGTCTTAGATGTTTATTATACTTTGCCCGTTAGCTGCAAGCTTCACCTAGGGCAAGATAAGCCCAAAGGCCCTCAGTGGCATGCGATTAGAGACTTTGTATCAGAAGTACTGGACGAGTATATTGAGCTGGACATCCTAACTTCTATGGCTTTTTTTATGGATTTAACAGGGCTTTCGCTTCAAGAACTTTTACTACATAAAGATCTTTATATAAAATACATTAAAAATCTTGTTTACCCGCATCTAAAGAAAAATTACAAAGTATTGTTTGATTTTGATTTTTCACTTTTAAATACAAAAATTTTAAACTACTCAGCAGAGGACATTATTAATAAAATTTTTGAATCCATGAGCATATATGAACTCATAGCGCATATTCAAGATAGTTTTGAGTGTTTTGGAGTACAAAAAAAACAGCATTTAATTTCCTGTATTGATAATTTGATATTTACTCGTGATGATCTTATGGATGTTTACATCTTGAATGAAGAGTCTTCTCCACTGGGTCTAAAACCCTATGGGGTCATAAAAATGCTTTCATTTTTTGAGTTGGTTTCCTATTTGCCTTCAGAGTTGAATAAAATAAATAGGCTTAGTTACTTAATCCAACTTTCCCATCCATCTGGGATCAACCTATCAAGTGTCTCATTTCTCGAGTCTTCGATCCTAAACTCTATTATTAAGCATTACCATGGCCTTTTGATCCGACTACGTTCTGTTGGTTTTTCTTTGAATGATGCAACTCAAGAGTTTTCTAATCCCGATGCAGACTTGGATACTAAATGTAAGTTGTTTGCCGTATGTAAAACTATGTCTGAGCTCTATTCTAAATTAATAGGTGAGATTTCTTTGAAAAATTTTAATTTACATTTCGATGCTATGAATCCTTTTTTTAAAAAGTTGGTCTACAGCTGTTCTGCTTCTTTATTGCATGTAGATCCCTTGCATAACATTAGCATGGGTGCAGATTCCTTCTGGGGTGAATCCAAGGAAATTGAGGAGTTTAGAGATAGCGTCTTTTTAGAGGTTTTGAAATTAACCCCTAATCAATTTTTACTGCTTATCGCTCCATGCCAAGACGAGCGAATTGAAGTTGTGTAAATCTTTAATTTTTATTGAGTTTATTCGGTTTTTTTATTTAAAATAGACCGTGAAAAATTGCAATTACTTTATAAAATATGTCTAGCAAATCTTTTGTTGATGTAGCTATTAGTCAGATGACAACTATCTCTTCTCAACTTTTGTTGGGACAGGATGTGTATTCAATAAGGACTAGGATCAACTCAATTCTAGACCAAACTTTAGAGAAACAAGATCTTGGATATAGGAAGCCCGATTTCCTCTCCTTAAAAGAGAGGATTACTTCTGCTACTTCTGAAGAAAGCTGTTCCCAAGTTGTATCGAGCTCTATTCTACTTTTTCAAAAGCATTCTCTTTTTTGTTCTTTAGGGACATTCATGTCAGAGGAAGATGCTCATACTATTCTTGAGGCTATTGATCCACATTGTTGGTTTTCTGAGCATGAAATAAGCCTAATTGTAACCGCTCTTCAAAGGTTTTCTGCTCGTGAATGTCTTGATATTTGCTCTCTTTTAGTAAAAATGCCACCTTCAAAAAGTAACGGAGATTCTTTTTTTCGGTTTGTCATTAATGTCTCGGATTTAGTTGCCCCGACATCCCGTGTGTCTGTCATAAATTATTTTTCTGAGATGTTTTTATCTCGATATACAGTACACCAACTGGTTTTGTTGTTTGCAAAGTTTAATAACATAGAAGATCAAGGCCAAAGACATGCCTTCTTTACGTTTGTTATTTCTAATTTCAAACCCGAATACAAAAAACGCCTGACGCTGTTTATGGCCTATGATGCTCTAACACAAAAGCAAAAAGAAGCTATTGCTTTTTGGTATCAGAAAATAAAGCCAGAAGCTTCTACCCAAGAGCAGAAGGCTGAAATATTATATAATCTCGTTGTTGTTATGGCTCCTGAGCTTTTTGTAAAGGTTGATAAAATCTTTAGTGAACAGGACAGATCTTCTGATGTAGGTGTTGTTGGAGAGCTATTAGACTCTATATACCATTTTCAAAGTATTCAACATACAGATCCCTTGTCTTTGGATATCAAAGAAGTACTGCAGAGTTTGGATATAGCTCGTCCAAGTACCTATTTTGCAAGATTGTCAGCACCTACTGAAGAAAAAAAATATGAAGATCAGGTTCTTATTGATTCCGTAATTGAATTTTTCAATGAAGGATTTGATGCTAA
>VGMB01000133.1 GCA_016866585.1 Chlamydiota bacterium | reverse complement strand
TTTCTAAACATACGCAAATCAGCGCCGGAAAGACAGCAAATATCGCTATTTTCTACTATGATAGATCCTTCTGATGGGGTTTCTAAGGTAGATAAACATCTAAGCAATGTTGATTTACCAGCGCCACTTTGTCCCATTATTCCGAAGATTTCTCCTTTTTGAACGGAGAAGGTTACGTCTTTCAAAGCGTAATGAGCCTTACGTCCCTTTTGAAATTTCTTGTTTAAGGACCTTACGGTAATGGAATTTTTCATAATAAATAAAATGGGTGATTTTTTTTTAGATAACAATAACATATAAAAAATATGTTAGTAAAGAGATTGTTTATTAAAGAAAGCTAAATAAAGTTGTTTTTTATTTTTAAAAGCAGTATACTCGTTCTCCTTTCTTTAAAATTAATATGATACACAGTAGGTCGTTGTGGTTAATGGTATGCCAGATTTATTAAGACAGATCCCAATAACACTTGATCAAATTAGAACTCAATCGAATGTAGAGTATTCTAAACCTATTCCCTTTTGCTCGAGAAATATCACTTGGATAAATGCTGCTTATGTTGATGCAAATAGATATATTTCTAATCATCATCACGATAATTTTTTAGGGAAGGGTGCTGTTGCTGTTGGTTATTTGGTTGCAACAAAATTAAATGGAATGATAGCTGTTGTTGAATTTCTTGCATCTGCTGTTCTTACTGGCCTCGGATTTATTATATGCGCAGCTACTAATAATCAAAATACTCTTTTGATGAGTCATACAGTATCTTTGTGTTCGTATGCGAGTGAATCTTTATTATCTATGGTTATTCTATCTTTTGATGTGAAGCCTGATTCTCACATCCAAAATAGTATCATTTCCCAGTGCCGTAGAGTTCTATCGATGGTTATCACACGTTTAGTATTTCATTCTGTAATAAATCCTCCTCAAAGAGAGTGTGATAATATAATTTGTCGAAGATTAGGGTGTACTATACGAATAGTATTGGAAGATTTTCTTAATGATCTTAAAAGTGAAGCTTTTGAAGATCTTGCTCAGAGCTCTTTCTTACAACGGGCCACTGTTGTAGATAGAGATAGAGTTATTCAGAAAATACTTGCTATTCGCGCGCAGTTGAATCAGTTTAGTACGCCAGAATATGTTAATAATCTAACTAACGAGCAATTTACAGATATACTTGAAGTTTTAGGCTTAGTTTCTGGAATGACTTTGGCTAACTTTAATGAACCAATTCATTTTGAACCTGTCAGAAACAATAGGGTCAGCAATGAGAGCGAATATAAGCAGCACCTTGCTCAAGTGATCGAAAATGCAGTTGCTGCAGTATATAGGGATCCTGAGCTTGTGAGTATCCTAGCTGACGAAGAAGAAGGTGAAGATCCTGTTTTATCGGGAAGAAATGCCATAAGAGAATTTTCCTCAAACATATATTTGCCTTTAGCAAATTATGCTCAATTATGTGAGCTGCAAGGAGAGATACAGTGTCCAAGTGGTATATTAAATGGTAATCGTAGGAGGAACCTGATGGTGGCTAAACAAGCTTTAAATACCCTTGATGCCAGATCTGTTTCACTGCTTAAAAAAAGGTTGCTAGGAAAAGAGCTTACAGCTGAGGATCAACAGGGTGTTTCTTCATCGCAAATAGCTATCATTGAATCATTATACAGATCTATACCTGAATTAGCTTCTGATCTTCATAGGGGTCCTCTAGCTTCAGCAACGAACGTATCATGGGCTGATGGAGTAAGTAGAGTAAATTTATTTCATGGTGCTCTTCAGAGAGCGTTGGCTAATATCTAGCTGCAAGACTCCCACAAGGGGGTCTGTTTCAGCATTCGAAGGATCTCATTACGGTCATCTAGATTTTCGTTCACTGAGATCCTTTCAGCTTCTTTAAGAAGAAGTCCCATGTGTTTCCCAGGTTTTACTCCTTCATGAATTAGGTCAACAGACCTTACAACAGGACTAGAAGAACGAATTCTTAGAATAGCTTGCTCGAGAAGCTGCATTTTTTTAAAATGGTAGTCTATAAAATATTCTCTTTTCTCCGGGGGAAATCGCGAAGCAATTATTTTAATGCATATATCACTGTAATTATTTGCATATAGATAGGCCCATTCGATAGGTTCAACGATTATAATCTTTTCTTCGTGAGAAGAGAGTGTTTTTTTTAGCGTATATAGGTACCTTGTGAAATCTTTGTCTTGGTTAGATAGTTTTAAATATTCACACAGTTGCAGATGGTTTTCTAGATTGTTGTCAGGAAAGAGCTCTAGCAGTTGAGCTATCGTAGGTGCTTTTTTAGGGTAGTGCTCGATACAGCTTACTCGTTGTTGTATTTCTTCTAATGTCATCTGAGACAACGAAGGGAATATTGTCGGTAAAAGTTTTAGTTTGTGTAGGATAACAAGCCCGGTATCAAAATGTTCGTACTGTGACATTTTTTTAAATTCTTGCCATATTCTTTCATGTGCGACAGCAGGAAGCAGGCTTTCAGCATGTGACAGTATTGCTTGAAGTGTATCAGACTCGATAGGGAAATTGAATCGCGTGGAGTATCTTACTGCACGCATCATCCTTAGTCTGTCTTCTAAAAATCTTTCATGAGCATTGCCAATAGCTTTAATTATCCCTTTTTCAAGATCTTTTTTACCTCCAACATAATCAAAGAGCTCTTTCGTTATGGGGTCGTAAAACATGCCGTTGATTGTGAAATCCCTTCTTTGAGCATCTTCTTCAGCCGTTGCAGAGCTAATTAGACTTGGACGTCTTCCATCGATGTATCCTTCATCTTTTCTAAATGTTGCTACTTCGAACTGATGGTTTTGCTCTACAACAATCACAATCCCAAAAGCTATTCCAACGGGGATTGTTTTGGGAAATAATGATTGGATTTCTTCCACAGTTGCGCTTGTGGCTATATCGATATCATCGGAAGGTCGATTCATTAAGAAATCACGCACCCAACCTCCCGCGAAGTAGGCTTTATGTCCAGCCTGGACTAATTTCTCTACGATTGATGAAGCGATAGGTGTTGTTGGCATAATTTTCCTCGAAAATTATAAATCTTAATGACTCTGCAATTATTATTCACTAAAACCAAGAGTAAGGATATGATTTTCGTTTATCAGGGCAATCCATCCTTAATGTATTTAATATAGTCGAAAAGAATTTTATATGAAAAAAAACAAAAAATATTATCTGCTAGCTCTTTATATCGCTTTTATTTTTTCTTTTAAATTCTGGCATATAGAAAAAATAGAAGTTCCCTATTCCCATCACTCTAGCACATATGTGTCCTCATATGGGTTTACTCAAAGCAGCAATATAAAGCCTTCGCGCATCGATAAAACTTTAGATCAGTATTTAGATCCCGAAAAAATAACTCATGGGGCTATCCTAGCGATTGAAGCGAGCTCCTTTCCTGTTTTTTATAAAGAATTTTTTCCAAAGATTAAAGCTCCTTTTACGCTTATAGTTACCTCAAAAGACCAAGCATTCCCATCAGAAAGCAATACGGATATTGATTCGTTCCTCGGCGATAAAAAAGTTATGCATGTCTTTGCTCAAAATTGTGATTATTGCGGGGATAAAGTAAATATATCATCGATACCCTGCGGTCTTGATTTTTTCCCAGCTCTTAGCAAAAAAAATGCAAAGCTTGCTAGACGATCCCCTAAGGCTCAAGAACATAAAATTGATCAGGTTATTTCCTTATTAAAACCCATAAATGAGAGAAAAAAAAGAGTATATATAGATGCGGGTTTTCATGATATGCAGGCGATTTTTGATGAACTTGTAAAAATAGCGCTTGTTGTCAAGCAAGATGACTCAATGCTTATCGATGATTTGAGAAAGAAAAAAGGAGAATATGCTTTTATTGTTTGTCCAACAGAAAAAGCGCTTGATGCCGGCTGCATATGGGAGAATTTAATTTTAGGTAGTATCGTCATCGTAAAATCATCTCCGATCGACAAAATATATGATGGGTTCCCTGTTGTCATCGTAGATGATTGGTCAGAAATCAATGAGCAAAACCTTTATATTTGGTATGACAGGTATGCTCACGATATGGAAAGTCCAGAGTATAGAAAAAAATTAACACAGGCTTACTGGATGTCTAAGATATCTGCAGCTATTGATACGTTTTGAGTAAGGATTGATATGGTATCCAAGATCAGAGTTTTATCTGAAAATACAATAAATCAGATTGCGGCAGGTGAGGTTATTGAAAGCCCTGCATCCGTAATAAAAGAATTATGTGAAAATTCTCTCGATGCCGGTGCAAAAAAAATCATTATCGAAATACAAGCTGGTGGTCTCAATCTACTTCGTGTTATTGACGATGGCTCTGGTATGGACAAAGATGATGCTATTTTATGTCTAGAACGGCACGCCACATCTAAAATCCATGATGCCAAGGATCTTTTTAAGATTCAGACTATGGGCTTTAGAGGTGAAGCTATGGCCTCTATAGCGTCAATATCGAGGATGACTCTTACAACGTCAACTCAAGAAATAGGTATCCAGCTTGAAGTTGATGCAGGTGTTATAAAAAGCATGGATCCTTGCCCAAGGAACAGAGGGACTACTGTTGAAGTTCGTCATCTGTTTTTTAATGTTCCGGCTAGAAAAAAGTTTCAAAAGAGTGCAAGCGCTTGTTCTGCCGATGTTTCCAAAGTAATTACTAGCTTGAGTCTTGCTCATCCTGATGTTGAGTTTGTTTTTTATAATAATGACTCTCTTTCATTTCATGCAGAAGTGGGAGAAAATTTAGAGTTTTTACCTCTTCTTAAGGAAAGAATGGATGCTATTTTAGGGGATAGTATTGGGGCATCTGTCATACAGGTGGATCAGCAGGAGGGACCTTTTATTATTAAAGGTTTTATCGGAGCCCCAGACAATCATAGGCACAATAGGACTGGACAACATTTATTTATTAATAAGAGAGCGGTTGTGTCTCCTGCGATTTCTTTTGCTATCAAAGATGGTTTTGGTACTAGAATAGGACATGATAGACATCCGGTTTATGTTTTACACCTTGAGATGCCATGCGAG
>VGMB01000132.1 GCA_016866585.1 Chlamydiota bacterium | reverse complement strand
TAAGGTATCCTTTAGAGAATTCAGTTTTTTTAGGAAGAATAAGCCCTTGTTGGTCGATTTTCTCTTTAAGTTTTTTTTCCTCTGCTTCAGAAGCGCTAACAATACATAATTCAATAGCTGATTCTGAAAAACGAGATAAGGCGCTAAGTATTTCATCACCTGTTGAAGCTTGTTTGTTGTCATAAATAGAGAAGAAGTCTCCAATTTCTATAAATGGGTGCTGCCAACGATAGGTTGAAAATTTTTGTGCTGAAAATTCAAAGGAAAGTTTTTGGACAGAGTTTTTTCCAGAGTAGTAGCTGCGTCCTGTTCTTTCAGTTATTTCTACATCAGATAATTCCTCAATATTTGTACTAGAAAAAAAGATCTTTTGTAATGGATTTATAGTTTCTAGATGTTCTGAAAATGAGGAGAAAAACCTTGTTTTGCTTCCGGGAAGGCTTTGTATAGATACGTTGTGATCTTCAATAGATAAGAGTTCATTGAATATAACAAGAGTTTCTGATCCTAAATACTCCCATAGTAAGGAAAGATCTTCTTCTTGTTTCAGTAGCTGCCATTCTGATGCAGGACTCAGAAAAAATCGATCTACTTTTTGTATTGATCTTTGCCCGACAGGATCAAATGTTCTTATTGATTCAATTGTGTCCCCAAAAAAATCTATACGATAGGGTTCTGGAGCTGATATCGGAAATATGTCGAGTAAGCCCCCTCGAATAGCAAACTCTCCTTTATCAGATGCCACAGGCATCTTTCTGTAACCAAGTGTAATTAATAAGTCGGAAATTTTATCGAACTCTAAACTATCTCCAGTTTTCCATTCATGGCAGATTTTCTTAAGTTTTTTAGGGCTTATAGTCTTTTGTAGTAACGCTTGCAGTGAGCAATGGATAATTTGTGGTTTTTTTGAATGTGCTAGTTCATATAGGATCTCCAATCTTTTTCCTGTAATATCCGCACTAGGCGCGATATCCTCTCCAGGTAGTGTTTCCCAAGGAAGGATATCAAGTATTTGATCCGATGAAAAAAAATTCAAGTCGTCCAAAAGTCGGTCTTGTCTTGATCCAGAGATTATCACAATATTTTTTTTTGTTGATTTTCTAGCAACCAAGCTCAAAAGAGCTTTGGGTGCATCCCAAAGCCCTTCTATAAGTAAACTTGAATGATCTAGAGCTTCTTTGGAAAAAAAGCTTAGAGCTGGACTTTTTAAAATCTTAGTTAGCACTTTGACCTTATAATTTCTTTTGCTTTTGTAAAAGCTTCTTCAAGACCTTGGTAAAGAGTTCCTCCAGCTTGAGCTGTTTCAGCCTTTCCGCCACCTTTTCCACCGATAAAAGAAGCTATTTCTTTAATAATGTTACCAGCGTGTATGCCTTTTTCGACCGCCTCGGAAGCAACCCTTACATAAAGCTGACATTTATCTTCAGATCTTGTTCCAAGTACTGCAATAACAGGTTTGTTTAAAGCAAATATATCATCAAGAAGTTGGTTTATATCTTCAGATTGTACAGTGGATAGACCTGTAATAAGATGAAAAGAACCTAGCATTTCAGATCTATCGAGAAGCTCGCGAGCTATATGCTTTAGAGATGCTTTCTTAATGTTTTTTAACTCTAAGGTAGCTGCTTTTAATTCCTCAACAACAGAATGTATTTTCTCTAGCAGTTTGCTTGGCTGGGTTTTTAGAAGAGATGAGGCCTCTTCTATGGTTTTTTGTTGAGAATACATTAGCTCTTCTGCTTCTTTTCCTGTTACAGCCTCAATCCTTCTAACACCAGCTGCTACACTGCCTTCTTTTGCTATACGGAAAAGACCAATAGTTCCAGTATGAGCGACATGTGTCCCCCCACAGAGCTCTTTAGAGAACTCAACATCGATAACTCTCACTGTAGATCCGTATTTTTCTCCGAAGAATTGTTTAATATCAGTACGTTTTTGAGCTTGCTCGTAAGAGAGTTCATAATCAGAAACTTTCCCGTTCTCTCTTATTTTTTCATTAATGAGTGTTTCGATTTCCAGAATTTCTTCATTAGAGAGGGGTTTGTGATGACTGAAGTCAAAACGTAATCTACCTTCTTCTACCAGAGATCCAGCTTGTCGTATGTGACTACCTAGTACTTTTTCAAGGGCATAGTGAAGAAGGTGTGTTGCTGTGTGATTTGATGCAATTTTTTGTCTTCTATCTTTGTTGACCTTTGCCAATACAGGCTCTCCTGGGATTAGACTGCCTCTATCAATCTGTCCAGTGTGAAGTATAACATTAGGATAAGGATTTGTTGTATTGGACACGATGAAATTAGATCCAGAATGAGACAGTGTTCCTATATCGCCTACTTGGCCTCCTTTTTCTGCGTAAAATGGAGTTTTATTCAAGATAACTATTCCCTCATCGCCGTCTTTCAATGATTCTACAAACTTGCCATCTTTTACTAGGGCGAGGATTGTTCCTTCATCTTCGGTTTGATGGTAACCTGTAAAACTGCATTCACCATGGTGTTCGATAAAATTTTTAAACAGGCTTTCTTCCGCTTCTTGGTTGTGATTTGCCTGTGCATTTCTTGACTTCTCTTTAGCTTCTTTTTCTAAAATTTGATAGGAATCTAAATTCACATCTAGTCCTGTGTCTTTTGCTAAAAGGAGGATCTCTTCTAAGGGAAATCCGTAAGTGTCCTTTAGCTTGAAAGCCTCTTCTCCACTGATTTGTTTTAAAGGATTAGTTTGAGCTTTTTCAATAACCTGACCGAGGATGTTGCCGCCTCTTTTTAAGGTTCTAAAAAAGGCCTCTTCTTCTAGGGTTAGTATTTCGGCAATTCTGTTTTGTGAAGATACTAATTCAGGATAGTCGCCCCCCATTACGTCAATAAGCCTTGGTAATACCTGCGCTAAAAAGGGTTCTTGCTTGTCCAACATTTTACCATAACGTACTGCTCTTCTTAATATCTTTCTTAAGACATAACCTCGTTCAATATTACTTGGTTGTGCTCCATCCGCGATAGCAAAGGAAAGAGATCTTATATGGTCAGCAATAACATGGAAAGCCGGAGCCATATGTAGATCGTGAGGGTTGTATTTTTTACCTGTTACATTTTCGATTTGAGCTATGAGATTTAGAAAAATGTCGGTCGCAAATACATTGTCTACATGCATTTTCAGTGCAACGACTCTTTCAAGACCTGCTCCTGTATCTATTGATTGCTTAGGGAGATTGGTCATCTTTCCTGAGCTATCTCTGTTGAACTGCATAAATACCAGGTTCCAAAATTCGAGATATCTCTCTCCAGTTAGGTCTTCTTTAGGGGACGCTGCGTTCCCGTATTTTGATCCCCGATCAAAAAGAAGTTCCGAGCATGGACCACACGGCCCCGTGTCTCCCATAGCCCAAAAGTTGTCTTTTTCCCCCATTCTTACGATTTTTTTCTCCGGAACGATCTTTTTCCAATATTCAAAAGCCTCATCATCGTCTTGAAATACTGTTACCCATACTTGTTCTGGATCAAAACCAAAAACCTCTGTGGTCACACTCCAGGCGAACTCTATAGCTTTTTCTTTGAAGTAATCGCCAAAAGAGAAGTTGCCAAGCATTTCAAAGAATGTAAGGTGTCTTGTTGTATGCCCAACGTTATCTAAGTCGTTATGTTTTCCTCCCACACGTATGCATTTTTGAGAGGTGGCTGCTCGTTTATAGTCCCTGGCACTTTTCCCAAGAAAAACGTCTTTGAATTGGTTCATCCCTGCGTTGGTGAATAGTAATGTTGGATCGTCGTGGGGTACGACAGAGGATGAAGGTATAATACTGTGGCCATTATTTTTATAAAATTTAAGAAAATTTCTACGTATATCTTGGGAAGTCATAGCATCGATCCTTTGCATTGTTCGATTTTGCCTTGAAGTTTAACACAGTAATCAAACAAAAGTCAAAAACCCACTTGTAGAATTCTTATCAAAAGAGCATAACTTGTTAGTAAAAGAAAATATTTATTTTTTATGGTTTCATTTTTTCTTCTTTCAGGCGTTGCCGTATATTTTGTGCACAAAAATAAGCTAGGATTAGCACTATTTATTATATTGCTAACCCTTTTGCTAAGTATTTGTAATTTTATTTTTCATATGACAACACCATTAGATATGAGGTGGTGATGCTAAGCTTAAAATATATCAGATGGATCGTTCACATATCTTTTTTTACGACGCTCGTTTTAGTTCTTTTCGGAGCATATTTCGTCGAATTTGTCCTAGGACATCAGCCCTGTGCGCTTTGTTACCTTCAAAGAATAGGGATGATTCTTTCTGCTGTATGTCTAATTATAAATATTAAGGATCCAGGTAATGCAAGTCTGGGGGTTTGTTTGTTGTCCTCTTTGTTTGGATGTGCAGTAGCTCTTAGACATAATTCCTTGAAATTTTGTTGTGCGGACTATATTAAGCCAGTAATTTTAGGGAAGAGCCTACCTGTTTGGTCGTTTTATGTTTTTGTCTGCTCTATGCTCGCCGTTTGTTTAATGCTTATATGCAGAAAAGAGGAGCTGCACCAACAAGGGTGTGATAGGATTTATAAATTGTCATTTTGGATACTCTCTATCGTACTACTTATTGGAACAGCATCGACGCTAGTAAGCAGAGGATTGCAATTTTAAATACCTTTATTCTGCGCTTTTTATTCCTTCAATATCTTTGAGAACTTTGTTTTTATGTTCAGTGGAAGGGTCATCAAGGTAGGTAGTTAAATCTTTGTCTAGTTTTTCTTTCATTTTAGAAAGATGTTGGTTAACCATCGCACTAGCCGTTTCATGCATGATGGATAGAGATTCTTTCATCACATTGACATACATTTTTTTTTGTTGATCGATCTCTGAGTGTTGTAGCTCTTTAAAGCTTTTTTCAAACAGCTCCACACTTCTATGAAAATCCTGTTTATATGTTGGCTCTTCTGGAAAAGGTTTATTGGTGCTTGATACTTCCATATACACTTCTTAGTTGTAATTAAAATTTACTTATATAAACTTGCATATATTCATAAAATTTTAAAAAGGCAAGTATGATAAAGTGTTTTTCTTCATTTGTTCTGGCCGTGAGCG
>VGMB01000131.1 GCA_016866585.1 Chlamydiota bacterium | reverse complement strand
CTCCAGTGGCAAGAACTTGCTGATGCCAACTCTGTGACTGTTGATGCTCAGACTGAAAACAACATATACTCTGGATGTAATTTAGTTTTATCCCAAGATACAGCCGACATAACTAATGCTAGTACATCTGGCAGTGAAGCCCAAGCCCAACTTCAGCAATATCAAGCTCAATATCAGTATGACTCAACTTGCGCCCAAACTTTCGAAAACGAAGCGGATGCAGCCACGCAGGCCGCACAGCAAGCAGTAAGCCAAGATGGTACGAATATACAGAACCAAACTAGTTTAAGTTCTGCGTTATTCTCAGTGATGTCTAACATGTCATCTATGCTATCTCATCCATATTAAAAAATTAAAAAAAGGTATTATTATGCCAACTGCAGCAAACTATGAAACAGTGGGTGTTCAAAACCCGGGAACAATGACAACAGTGTCCTCACCAAGCTGGACACAATGTCAAGGTAGTGCAACATCAATGGCCTATAAATCAATGATGGACCTACAAACACTCTTAGTGAACTTACAAGAATACTGGCAAGAAATGATCCAGCAGCAGTCTCAAGTTGCCGCTGCTAGTGCAAAAATCTCGGCAAATGCAACGATAGCTGCCGCAAACGACGCTGCCGACATGCTTGTATGCCAGTCAGCTGCAGCGGCTGGACAAGCTGGGGTTGCATTATTTGAGGGTGCCTACGGATTTAGTGCAAACAAAAAAATGGAACCTGCATTTGAAGAGGCTCAAGCTGAACAAACTACTCTAAATAGGTTGGATAAAAATCTTGCAGAGGCAGATGAAGCTTCTGACAGTGCTGGAAATACAACTACATTGACGAAAACTGATGAAAATGCTCCTGCAAGACAACAAGAACTTTTAAATGGTAGAAATAGCTTCTATGACAATGACCATGGGGGAAAAACAGCTAAATCGCAAGCTCGCAAAAAAGAATCGAACACAAAATGGTATGATGAAAACGCAGCTGACAAGCTAGATAAAAGAGCTATCGACAGTATGACACCAGAACAAAGAACACAATTAAACGAAAACTTAAGAGAGGAAAGAGGCAATAACTCAAGAAAACTCAATAACCTTAATACTCAACTACAATTAAATATGCAAAAAATGCAACTAACAGGAACTATTATAAACCAAGGTATACAATCAATAGATAAAGGTGTTGAATCGATAAAGCAAACCGAACAAGGTGAACAACAAGCAATCGAAAAACTTGCTCAAAGTAACCAACAGATGGCGTCACAAGCTGCAAGTGAAGCTAACAAAAACAAAGATGCTCTCGCTCAAGAAGCTTCTAAAGCTTTGGACACACTGTCCGCTCTTGCGCAATGTTCAAGAGCTGTATAAGCTAAAGCACCCATCCTTTGGGTGCTTATAACCCTTCCTTATTTTTTATGTTTTGGCCTTCTCTATCGAGAGGGCCTTTTGCATATAAGGACTGGATATAACGCATATAGCCAAATACAACAGCTGCATGAACCCACAAGTAGCTTCTAAACAACCCCTGATTAAACTGCAGGACAAAAAGAGCAGAAACAAGTGAAATAAATAAGGAAACTATCACCCTTTTATGGTGCAAAGAGACGTTGTTTTTTTCATTTATAACTCTTTTGAAAACAATCCAAAAAGACCTAGCAAGTAAAAGATAAGCCAGTAGGCCAAAAATACCAACACTTGCCGCGATTTCTGTAAGAGCGTTGGTAGGATCGTATTTTTCAAGTTCTCTTAGAGTCATAGGAATGCAGCCATTCTCTTTAAGCTTATATATGTAAGAGCCTACACCGCCAACACCCACCCCAAAAAAAGGGTGCTCTATAAACACCTGCGAGGCATTAACAATTCCATTCCAACGTTCTACAACAGACCAGTGCTTAGTTATCCCATAATCGAAAAACTTATAAAATGTACGAATAAACTCTAAAGGAAACATGATCCAAAGCAGTGCCATAGAGCTAATAAAAAATAGAATAAGCTGCATTGCTTTCTTCTTAACATTAGTGATGATATTTTTTAAAAAACCTACCGATCCGGCTAGTAGATATAACAAAGCAAAACTGGGATATGACAGGACTATCCCTGTAGATGTAGAAACGATCAAAAGTAAATTTACAAACGCAAAATATATCCAATTGATCTTTTTGTCTGTACTCATGAGTGCTAAAGAATTGTAAAACATCACAAACTGAGTCATCATAAGAGCATAGTATGAGGGCTCATAATTCCATCCCTGCCCACGAGCGATACTGCCTGCATATTGGGTAACAAAAGGTAAAAATATACCTCCAAAAGAAAAAACGACTTGCATGAGTGAATAAACACCAAGCACTAAAAAAGACATCATATAAATTTTAAATACTCTATCGCCACCGAAGAATATGAATAGATTATAAGGCACTATGAAATAACAAGTGATGGTAAACAGATATATGCATGTATATCCCAAAGAACGGAGAACATAATCCCCAAGAACACCCGAGATAAAAAAAGAAACGAAAAGGGCAAAAAATGGAATTACCAGCTCTTTATCAATCACAACCCTTTTTTTAGATCGAAACGTATAAAACATTAAAAGGATAGCAAAAATGTGATTTGCTCTTGGCTTGAATATTCCTAAAGGGACGTTCAGCAGCTCTCCTGACAATGTCAAAAAATAGAAAAAAATCATCAAATCCAAAAGGACGCGTGAAAAAAACACGCGTTCTTTAAAAATAGATCCTATATGGAGGGAAATACCTTTAGACTCTCGCATAGTCATCTTGAACCCTTACAATATCGTCTTCCCCTACATATTCACCCACCTGAACTTCAATAAGTTCTAAAGGCACTCTTCCAGGGTTTTCAAGCCTGTGTGTCTGTGATTTCTCAACATACACACTTTCATTCTCATGCAAAAGCACTTCATTTGTCCCAAGAGTAACGCGGGCTGTTCCCTTTACTACTACCCAATGCTCACTTCGATGATAATGTAGTTGAAGACTGAGTCTTTGACCTGGATTCACTGTTATCTTTTTAATCTTATAACGAGCCCCTTCTTCAAGCACAGTATAGCTACCCCAAGGCCTATGCGAAGTGAGATGATCTGTAGACTGGGTAATTTTGTTAGCCACAAGTCTTTCTACTAGTGTTTTGACCTTTTGAGAATGCCCTTTTTTACTCACTAGCAGTGCATCATTAGTCTCTACTATAATCATATCCTCGATACCTATTGTAGAAATCAGCCTCTTACCGCCAAAAATCAATGAATTTTTCGTATCTACATCAACAACATTACCAACCTTAACATTGCTATGGCTATCTTTTTCCAGGTTATCATAGACACTGTCCCAGGACCCAACATCAGACCAGCTTAGGTTCATAGGAAGCACCTTAACAAGAGCAGATTTTTCCATAACAGCGTAGTCGATGGATATATCCTTTGATAAAGAAAATTGCGCTATACTTTGCTCGAATGACCCCTCAAAAACACGCGACACTTCAGGACAAAAGGAGCTCAGCTCTTGCCAGAAGGTTTCCATTTTGAATGCGAAAATTCCGCTATTCCATAGGTAATTTCCTGATAATATATATTGCTTGGCCAAATCAAGAGACGGCTTTTCTACAAAAGATTCTACATTGCAGCAGTCCTTACCAGGCTCTTTAACAAATTTTATATACCCATACCCTGTCTCAGGTATGTTAGGATGGACTCCGAACGTTATGATACTTCCTTTCTTTGCTTCATTTTCTGCTGTAGGAAGTAAAGACAAAAATGTTTCTTGAGGGCTTATCAAATGATCAGAAGAAGAAACTAAGAATACTTCATCATCGCCACAGCCCATTTTTTCTTGGAGGTACTTTGCGGCAAGAGCTATTGCTGGTGCGGTATTTTTGCCTTCAGGCTCTTGCAATATAGTATATTCGAAATAAGGATCAAGCTCGCTACATTGACTTTTTACAAGATGATAGTAGCTTTGATTTGTTAGGATAAGAATGTCTTTTCTATCATAAAGAGCTGTGAATCGAGCAATCGTTTTTTGAAGCAAGGACATCTTATCTCCAAAATGCAAAAACTGCTTTGGAAACGAGTTTCTAGATAAGGGCCATAGTCTTGTTCCTTTTCCACCAGCGAGTATGATAATTTTCATGTTTTACCTATGATGCTTGTAATATTAATTTGATAATAGCTTGTCAAAAAGTTCATTATGTTCTTGTGCTGCATTTTCCCATGTAAAACGTTTTACGTTTGCGAATCCTTTTTCCTTTAGAGCTGCTCTATTAGCTTCGTTGAGAATAATGTTCTGCAATCCATCGTATATGCTATCAACTGAATGAGGATCCACATATACACAGGCATCACGACAGACCTCAGGAAGACTTGCAGTATTTGAAGCAAGCAAAGGGGATCCCGAGCACATCGCTTCTATTGCTGGGATGCCAAAGCCTTCATAAAATGAAGGTATTACGGTTGCAATAGCATTAGCATAAAACCACCGAAGATCCGAGTGACCAACAGATTCATAAAAAATCACTCTTTTGCGAAGTACTTCATCATTTTGAATAGTCTTTTTTAATGGAAAATCATCAAAATGCTTTCCGACAACAATAAAGTAATGATCTACCTTTTTATCTATGATCCATCTTTTAAAAGCCGATACAGCTCCCTGAAGATTTTTATGAGGTTTAACATTACCTACATACAAGATAAAATTATCAGGAGGAGAAAATTTATCTCTTACCTCACGATCTAACGAGAATGGATTAAACTTTGAAAACCAATCGTGATGTATACCTAAATAAATCCTCTTAATCTTACTTGATTGCGCATTAGTTAAAGCTAAAATCTCCGATTTTGAGAAATCAGAAACAGTTATTATAGCATCAGAATATTGAGTGGCTTTTTTCATCACAAGACTTGCATATAAACGCTTATGAAAAGAAAAATTCTTGATATATCGCAAGTGAAGAACATCGTGGATGGTCACGACTCTTTTGTCAGCTTTTATAGATGTAAGAGGAACGTTATAATGTGGACTCCAAAATAGATCACATTTATTAATTTTCTTTGGTATCTCTATTTGTTCTTTTAAGGAATATATACTCGAGGAGCATGTGATAAGATCACACCCTGGGAATGT
>VGMB01000130.1 GCA_016866585.1 Chlamydiota bacterium | reverse complement strand
ACTTCTCGGAAAAGCTTTGCCAGGATTATTCATAGGTATTATAGAGGCTTCTATAATACTTTTAGCTGGTATATTTGTTTTTAACATACCCTTTACTGGATCAATTATTGGCTTTTATTTAAGCATGATAATTTTCATTACTTCTATCGTTGGCATAGGATTACTTCTTTCTTCTATAGCTAAAACTCAACAGCAGGCTCTACTACTCATGTTCTTTTTCATTTCACCTTCTATAATTTTATCAGGATTTGCAACGCCAATCGCCAACATGCCATTTATAATGCAAAAACTAACAATTATTAATCCTTTAAAGTACTTTCTAATTATATCAAGAGGTGCATTTTTAAAAAAAATGACTGGTAGTGAAATTATAAAGACATCCATACCAATGATATGGATATCTTTAGTCACTCTGACTCTATCTAGCCTTTGCTTTAGAAGAAAAATAAACTGATTTTATCCTTCTAAAAAAGCTGACGTCTGGAGCTTGTTATCTTGATGATGTTTTTCAATAGCGAGCTGAATTAGTTTATCTATCAAATCGGTATAGTTAACCCCTGAAGCTTCCCATAATCGCGGGAAAACACTAAGCTTAGTAAAGCCTGGCAATGTATTGATCTCATTAACAAGAAGTTTTCCATCTTGCGTTAAAAAACAATCAACCCTTGCCATCCCCTCACAGCAAAGAACCTTATAAGTTTTTATTGCCAGTTCTTGGACTTGATTCACCTGACTTGAAGTTAGATTTGCGGGTATAACAAATTCACATTCATTATCTAAATATTTTGCATCCCAAGAATTAAAATCGTGATTTGGAATCACTTCACCTGGTAGGGAAGCTATGACCTCTTCATTCCCTATAACTGAGCATTCGATTTCTCTGCCCTTTATAAAACGCTCAATCAAGATTTTTCCGTCATAGGAAAAGGCAATTTCTAAAGCTTTTTGAAATTCCGTTTCATTTCTAACTTTTGAAATACCTATAGAAGATCCATTATTTGCCGGTTTTATAAAAAATGGTAGTCCGAGTTCATTTTTCACAAAGTCAAAAGAGATGCTATCTTTTTGATAACGTTTAAATGATAAGAACTGTGCAACTGGAATATCTGCTTGCATCAATAATCTTTTCATTACATCTTTATCCATTCCAATTGCAGATCCTAGAACACTAGCACCTACAAACGGAATCCCTGCAAGTTTTAAAACTCCTTGAAGAGTGCCATCTTCTCCATTTATCCCATGAACAATAGGGAAAATGACATCAACTTGAACATTTTGACTTTCTTGATGCATCCCTACAAGAGGGTTCCCTTTTTTTTGAGGTATTAAAGCGACACGATGCTCGCTTGATTCAAGACTAATCTTTTTAGGATCATCTTCATTTTGTAAAAATTTAGTCGTTTTTCTTAAATGCCATTCACCACTCTTATCTATTCCAATCAAAATAGGTTCATACTTCTCTTTATCTAAACATTCGTAAATCGTTTTTGCTGAAAGTAAAGAGACCTCATGTTCTGTTGTCTTTCCTCCAAAAATGATTCCTACACGTATTTTCCCCATAAAGCCCTCTTATAAAGTCTGTATTAACACACGAATAATCTTACTTAAAATCGCAAAAATCCTCTTGCTAATTTTTATATAAACAGGAAAAAGAATGCATAATCATTTTATGTTTTTCATAAAATATTCCCAATAATATTGGTAAAGTCAACACTAACTGGTTCTATGAATAAAAAACCTATCTTTACTGGATAAAAAACAAGGCAATTATATAGAAAGTATCCTTCATGTTTGAATTAATATAAATTAAACCACTACAATCCTAAAGCATTCCTTAGTTACATAGATTAAATCTTATCCCATAGTACTATTAAAGCTTTTGAAAATCATGAACCCTCAATAAGGCAACCGCTAAACATAAAAAAATATCGATTTACAACTCATACTTCATTATCAAACGAAAAACATGAAATTTTTAAGAATAGCCAATCCTCAGTTCGAAATAGAACTTGAAAATGACAAAACCCATAACTTTATCGACTCCTTTCATTTGCACCCAATTTTTTTACAACTACAGTACCTTTCTTATCTTTATGGAGATGAATCTGACTTTGTCCTTACGACTCATCATCCGGAAGAAGGATACTTAAAGCGTCTAGCCAACTTAGGAATATCTCCGCCAAGAGGACTTTTACTTGATTCATGCTACCTGCCTGATATGCCAATAGATTGTTGGGGCTATACACCTTCGCTAAAAAAATGGGCTGAGGTCAAGAATAAAACTTTTACTTATCCTAATCTGGATGTTGTAAAAAAAGTAAATCGTAAGGACTTTTCATTTTTAATATCACCTAAGTTATCTGGATCTAAAATCCTAACAAATCTTGAAGAAGTAAAATTATGGATAGAAGAAACTCCAGGAACAAAAGTTGCCAAATCAGTGTTTGGTCTATCAGGACGGGGGCATATCTTTCTTACAGATGATATTACTGATCGCGCAATATCCTTCTTTATTAAGCAATGGAAGAAAAAGCTACCTATAATCGGAGAACCTTGGGTTGATCGAATTTTAGACTTCAGCACGCAATGGATTATTCACAAAGACAAAACTGTCGATTACATAGGACCTACAATTTGTTGTAATGATGCAAAAGGAAGTTACCAGAAAACGATCATTCTTCCTAATGAGTCTATAGGAGAAAATTTTGATCCTTTCCTTAAAATACACAAAGATGTTTGCAAAACGATCTTGAATTACCTAGCTTCTCTTGATTTTTATGGTAATGTTGGAATCGATGCAATGATTTACAATGAAAAAGGGGCTTTGAAACTACACCCTGTGGTTGAAATAAATGCGCGAAAAACAATGGGCTATGTTGCATTAATGTTGCAAAGGAAACATTTTGCAGAAAATAAGCTCTGTTTAAGTTATACAAATGATCGTAAAGAAGATAATCTTTTACCAAATTTTGCTACTACAAATACGGGTCATTCTATCCAATTTTCGAAAGTTTTACGTCTTGAAAAATTATATTAAACTAACAACGAAAAGATGTTTACTTTAATACCTTTTAAAGATAAGACTAGAAAGAGATGGGGAGATATTTTCATGGAAATATTGCGTATAAAAGGTGGAAGACCTCTAGAAGGTCAAGTTAAAGCTGCAGGAGCTAAAAATGCCGTCACTAAAATTCTAGTGGCCTCTCTTGTATCTGACAAACGCTGCACTTTATACAACGTCCCTAACATTGCTGAAGTTGAAGTTACGGTTGACTTATGCCGGGAAATAGGGTCTCAGGTTTTTTGGGACAAAAAAGAGGGCATAATTGAGATAACAACAAAGCATCTAACAACACCCTTCATCCCTCAAAGATTCTCCGGAGCCAATCGCATACCGATTCTTATGATCGGAGCCCTTCTAGGAAGAACTAAGGAAGAAATACGAGTTCCAACTGCTGGTGGATGCGCTATTGGGAAAAGACCTGTTGATTTTCACATCCAATCGCTAGAAAAATTAGGAGCTAAAATCTCCTTCTACGGAGAAAATGGGGAATCTGCCTATTTTGCGAGGGCACCTGAAGGATTGAAAGGCACCATAATTCATTTGCCCTATCCTTCTGTTGGGGCTACAGAAAACACAATACTCGCAGCAGTAAAAGCTAAAGGCACAACAGTCATAAAAAACGCAGCCGTTGAGCCTGAAATTTTAGACTTAGTTTTATTTCTGCAAAAACTTGGTGTTCTAATTTCTTTTGACGTTGATAGAACAATCCGCATTGAATATTCTGAAGACTTTTACGAAGTAGAACACAACGTAATTTCAGATCGAATTGAAGCTGCATCATTCGGTATGGCAGCAATAGCCTCCAAAGGAAGAATTTTTGTAGAAGGCGCCCAACATCAACATATGATTACATTCCTGAATAAACTTAGGGAAGTTAATGCAGGCTTTAATATAAGAAACAATGGGATTGAGTTTTTTTACAAAGGCTCACTTAAAGGCGGAGTACACATAGAGACCGAAGTGCATCCAGGGTTCATGACAGACTGGCAACAACCATTCGTAGTTTTACTCACTCAAGCGTCAGGTTTCTCAGTTATACATGAAACAGTGTATGAAAACCGATTTGGATATACAGCCATGTTAAAAGAAATGGGAGCAGACATCGAACTTTCAACAAATTGTCTTGGATGTAAGGAATGTCGATTTGCTTCTCAAGGGTATCTTCACAGCTTGATGGTAAAAGGACCTACAAAACTGTCCGGTAAAAAAATTGCAATACCTGATTTAAGAGCTGGGTTTGCTTATGTCTTAGCAGCATTATTATCAGAAGAGGAAAGCATCATCTGTAATATTCATAATTTAGATAGAGGTTATGAAAACCTTGTAGGGAAGTTATCAAGCGTAAATGCATGCATCTCCAGGGAACATGTTATAGACAAGGATATCCAAGACATAATTTTAAAACACACACATGCGCGTAAATAGGTTATTGTACAGCTAGTCTATTCAACCAATTAACAACCTACTTGACTCCTAGAGAGGAAACCCTTATCCTATACAGCGTTTTTTCACCCTAGAATACATGTATGCAAGCTACACAAACCACGACCTCCGAATGGAGGAACGTCCTTAGAAAAAATTTTACAGACTGGAAGCTTCTAGCTGATTTCCTCGAGTTAGATGATGAGCATCGCTCTAAAATAATAACGGTTAAAAACTTCCCTTTAAATCTCCCTTATCGCCTTGCATCAAAAATCAATAAAAACACCATAAACGATCCCATATTAAAGCAATTTCTTCCGACAATTGAAGAAACCGTAGAATTACCTGGATTTTGCGCTGATCCTGTTGGTGACAATCTTGCAAGAAAATGCTCTAAATTATTACACAAATACGAAGGAAGAGCCCTACTTGTCACAACCAGCGCCTGCGCCATGCATTGCCGATATTGCTTTAGAAGAAACTTCCCTTACGAAAATACCGATAAGATATTTTCTAATGAACTAGAGCTAATCAAAAATGATAGCAGTATCAAAGAAATAATTTTGAGCGGAGGTGACCCTCTATCTCTTAGTAATGAAGTATTAAGACGTTTACTGAGGTCCATAAGTGAGATAAAGCACGTTAAAATGATTCGCTTCCATTCTAGGTTTCCAATAGGAATA
>VGMB01000129.1 GCA_016866585.1 Chlamydiota bacterium | reverse complement strand
CATTGGGTACTGGTGTAAGTAATAGTTCGCTATGTTTTCTGTCTATTGTTGAGGGTGATGGATTCTCATTAAAAGTTAAGGCGGATGTGTTTTCAAATGCAAATAGCCCTAGATTCTGTCTGAAAATTGTTGAAGAGTTTGTGAGCTCTTCATAAAAGGATGTCGGTTCTTTTTTTTCAGGTTGTTCACCTGTAGAAATTATGCTGTTTCCCGTTTCAATTGTTTCACTACCGTGCCATTCATAACTGTCCATAAGATCGTTTAATGACATGTCAAAAAAGACCGGCATTTCATCAACTTTGTAATCATCATAAGAGGGTAAATATAATTTAGATGATGCAAAATCGATATAGTTTAGGTCTTGCAATGTAAACGGCATATTATATTGCAGGTAACTTTCAACAATATTTCCATTTAGCAGAGCAGCTTGTTCATAACTACCTTCTGTTACAGCTGTCTTAAAATAGCCAATAGCCACTCCCTCAACCCTATTCTCCGTAGCTGAACCATCTTGTGCCTTCGTCATTATTTGGATAGTTCTCTCAGAAAGATCTGTGCTAGCTTGTTTTTCTTCTGATAGATTTTCAACTTCATCCATCATTGGGTGTATTTGCCGAATAAATAAGTCGACAACGACAAAAAATGATGGTTTCTGTTCGGGATCTTCTTCAGATGGAGTTTTTATTTGAGAAGAAAAAAATGATGCTTTGTTCAGTAGGTTCGAAACAAATTTTAACATATGCTATTTTGAATTTAATTTTTTAATCGGCGCATCTTAACATGAAATTTATAAAAATAAAAAAAGAATTTTGCGTCTTCTGTTTCTTCGATTTTTTCTCTATTTAATATTTGTTTATTTAGTTTTTTAGTGTTTTTATTTTATTTAATTTAATTTTGCTTCGCTTTATTTTATTAAATCAAACTTTGTGTTGAAAAAATAAGCCCTTATATTGTTAAATAGTTGGCTAAGAATGTATGTTCATCTCAAAGAGGTAGTTATAATGAAAAAATTTATGTGTGTACTCCTGAGCGCCGCGTCGTTTACAGGACTCAATGCGGAGCCAGTTACTATGGCCAGTTCTGTGAAAATAGAACAGACAGAGTCTAGAGATTCTTTGAAAGATAGTGTGAGCAAGCAGTTCAAAGAATTCGTAAAAGGTAGCAAGGAGATGATGGTTCAATATGATGGTTTTGTCTCTTTATTACAAAAAGCCGCTAAAGAAAATAATGGAATCTCCGATAAAGATATCGATAAAATCTTGAACGCCGTCACTTATTCAGCACAATGTCATCAGATGCAAACAAGAAAAAATGCGAAAAAAACCCCTTATGTAAGTCATCCTATGACTGTCGCTGAGACTGTCCTTACTGTTGGAAAGGTCAGAGATGCTGATGTGATCATTGCTGCCTTACTGCATGATACCATCGATGATACACAAGCTACATATGAAGATATCCGTTCACGGTTCGGTTCAAAAGTTGAAAATATAGTTCGTGAGCTTACGGAAGATAAAACACTATCAAGTGCAAAACGTAAAAAATTGCAGATCATACAGGCTCCAAACAAATCAACTGGCGCTGCTATCATTTGTTTATCTGATCAGATTTTTAATCTAAATAACTTGCTCCAAGATCCTCCAATCGATTGGACTAGAGAAAGAATTGATCAATATTTTCAATGGGTGCAAAGTGTTGTTAATCATCTTCCCGAAGCAAATGCTCCTTTAAAAGATGAAGTAAACAAAATCATAAAAGATTATTGGAAAAAACAAGCGTAATTTTCTCGTCAAAAAGAAGTGAGCCTTGCGGCTCACTTGTTCCTTATTAGCTCAGACTATAATTGATTATATCATGATTCTTAGAACGATTATGATGTAGATGTACTTTAGAATCAGTTTTGACCTCACCCTTTAATAACCCTGTTGAAAGTACATTTACTATCTGTTGTTGTATTAGCCTTTTAAGAGGCCTTGCTCCAAAAAAAGGATCATAGCCCTCCATCGCCAAGTATTCGATAACCTCATCGTCCCATGTTAAATCAATTCTTTTATCCTTCATTCTTTCTACGATCTTTTTCATTTGTAGTAAGACTATTCTTTCCATGTCTTTTTGCTGTAATGGAAGAAAGGGGAGGATGTCATCAAGCCGATTAAGAAACTCGGGCCGAAAATGGGATTT
This sequence comes from Chlamydiota bacterium, assembly GCA_016866585.1. Classification (GTDB taxonomy): domain Bacteria; phylum Chlamydiota; class Chlamydiia; order Chlamydiales; family Rhabdochlamydiaceae; genus VGMB01. Next base: position 3,018 of record VGMB01000129.1, on the reverse strand, counting down.
CAGTACAGGTTCGACGATGTTTATAACAGCTTCCTTCGTCCACTCAGATGACTTCGAGCGAATTTTCTCTAAAAGCTGCTCAGATCCTAAGTTCGATGTCATGATAAATAGAGCATTTTTACAGTTGACAGTCCGACCTTTACTATCGGTGAGCCTGCCATCATCAAATATTTGTAATAGCACGTTAAATACGTCAGGATGCGCTTTTTCTACTTCATCAAAAAGTACAACGCTGTATGGCCTCCTACGTATCGCCTCCGTAAGCTGTCCACCTTCCTCATATCCTACATATCCTGGTGGTGATCCTATCAGCCTTGCCACGGCGTGCTTCTCCATATATTCGGACATGTCGATCCTTATGATAGCCTCTTCCTGGTTGAAGAGCTCATTGGCAAGTGCCTTAGCAAGCTCTGTCTTACCAACACCCGTCGGGCCGACAAATAAAAATACTCCCATTGGCCTTGCCGGATCGCTAAGACCTGCTCTAGACCTACGTATGGCTTCGCTCACAGCTTGTACAGCAAAGGTTTGTCCTACAACCCTGTGATCTAATACTTTTTCTAAATGTAGTAGTTTTTCAGACTCTCCTTCTAGCATCTTTTGCACAGGTATACCTGTCCAGCGCGATACGATTTGAGCTATTAGCTCCTCATCAACTTCCTCCTGTAGTAGCCTGTTGGGAAGTAGGTCTAACGCTTTTTGAGATTCTTCTAACTCTTGTTTCATCTTGGGTATTACGCTATAGCGCAGTTCTGCTACTTTGTTGTAATCTAATGCTCTATCAGCTTCTTCTTCTTGGAATTTTAATGTCTCGAGCTTGTTTTTCTTTTCCTTAACAGTCTCTATCCATTTTTTTTCTTGGTTCCACTTCTCTGTAAGCACTAGAAGATCTTCTTTTACCCTCGCTATGTGCTCTTCAAGTTTATGGAGTTCTTGTTTAGCAAGCTCAGAGTTTTCTCTTTTAAGTCCTTCTTGTTTTACTATCAGTGTCGAAAGCTCCCGCTCTTTTTTATCAATCGGAAGGGGTCTGCTGCCTATTTGCAGGCGTATCATACTTGCTGCCTCGTCTATGAGGTCTATAGCCTTGTCCGGAAGCTGTCTGTCTGAAATATACCTGTGTGAAAGAAATACGGCAGAGTGTAATGCCCCTTCCGTTATATGAACGCCATGATAGATCTCATATCTTTCTTTTAATCCACGCAGTATTGCTATCGCATCTTCAAGTGTCGGCTCAACGACAAGTACAGGTTGAAATCTTCTCTCAAGAGCAGGATCCTTCTCTATATATTTCTTATACTCGTTCAAAGTGGTTGCCCCTATGCAGTGCAGCGTCCCTCGTGCCAGCGCCGGCTTTAGCAGGTTCGCTGCATCCATAGCTCCCTCACTAGCTCCAGCGCCCACAAGTGTATGCACCTCGTCGATGAAAAGAAGAAGCTCTCCTTCACTCTTTTCAATTTCTTTCAGTATTCCCTTCAGCCTTTCTTCAAATTCACCACGGTATTTGGTGCCGGCAATTAAACTGCCCATGTCGAGGACAAAAAGCTGCTTTCCTTTCAATGAATCAGGCACATCACCTTGTAGTATGCGTATGGCTAGCCCTTCAGCGATCGCTGTCTTTCCGACGCCAGGCTCCCCTATGAGCAGGGGGTTGTTCTTTGTCCTGCGACTGAGCACCTGCATGGTTCTTCGTATCTCTTCGTCCCTTCCTATCACAGGATCTAATTTCCCTTCTTTTGCTAGGGCTGTTAAATTTTTACAATATTTCTCAAGAGCATTGAAACTTGATTCTGCTGTTGGTGAATCCATCGAAGCGCCTCCTCTGATTTGCTTTATATGTGACTCTAGTTGTTCAATACTTATTCCTGTTTTCTTCTTCCATCGACCAAGCGGTTCTGTTCCCGTTTTCCAAAATATATAATATAAATGGTCACTGCCTATGTAGGTATCTCCCCATAGCTTGCATAGGGCTTGCGCTTCAGAAATCCTTCTATGTAAATTTTGGGATATAGTTGGTTCAGAGGATCCCGATGTAAAGCTTGCAACTCGCTTGAGATGTTCCTGTATTTCTTTTTCTACTTCTTGAAGATCTACCCCAAGCGACCTTGAAAGGGTCACAAAGTATCCGTTTTGATCAGAAAATAATGCGTGCAGAAGGTGAGCTTCTGTAACCTCAGTATGATTGTTTTGTTTTGCACTGTCTAATGCTGACTGTAGAGCCTCTTGCAAAGGCTCTGTGAATTGTGGTGTCATATCAACAACTCCTTGCTAGGACACCCAAATACTACGTTGTAATTGTCCTGTTGTCAAGAGAATATCGGAATGTCTTGAAGAAAGTTTTATTCTATTTTACCTTGGCTGTTTTAAAAAATAATTGCTATTTGGCTACTGTTGGCCTCTACTACAATTAAGTGTTCCAAGGTAACTACAGCGATCATAGCTACGGTGGACAGATCCGCTTCGGATTCTAATCTATTATCAGTTGGTTTGTTAAAGGAGGAGCTGCCTTTGGGCTGCTCTATCTTTTTTTCTCATGGGTGATCATACTTATATAATCTCTTACCCATTGTATTAAAAAATATAATACGCTTATTGTGTATGATTTACTGGTACAACAATCGGTGTAATATGAAAGGGACGTTATTTTCAAAATTTTTAGGTGTGACATCTATCTGTTGCTTTTCGGCCGCAACTCTTTGTGCTGTAGATGAATTAAGGCAGCAATCATTAGAAATGCTTGTAGTAGATCAAAATGGATCAGGAATTTTTCCAAAAGTTTTTAAAGCTGCGGCTGCGGTAAAAAATAGCCCAGATCCCATATCAAAGATACTTTACGCTCCTGGAGAAATTTCTTTACTCGGGGGGCCTGTAGAGTTGAAAGCGAAAAATTCAATCAGCTCAATAACTATAACCCCAGCATCAGGTGTCCCTATATTTAAAGCTAAATTAGTGGGGATTTCGCCTGAAATGATTCAGAATGAAAAAATAGCATCGATGGCTAATCCAGCTATACAAGTAACT
>VGMB01000128.1 GCA_016866585.1 Chlamydiota bacterium | reverse complement strand
AAGAACGATATGAGCTCTGCTCTGATAATATTGCATTCTCAGAATATTTTGACTGGGCAAAAAAACAACCCAGATCAGAAAAAATAAGCACATCTCTAATTGGCAAAATACAATTGACAACGCCTTCTGCAGAATCTATTTCAGAACTTGCAATTTATTTTGAAGACAGTATCAGCTACATGGAGGATTTGGTCTCGATCGCAACAAAATCTAATATCCCATTGGATCAGGTAGCAGTGCTGCAAGAAAGGATTATAGAGCTCGAAACAAACTTAGATAAGCAATTAAAAAATCTTTATTCCTTAGCCGTAAAAGAGAACAGTTCTCTAGATCTACAAAACAAACAGATTTCCCATCTTAACACAGAATATGCTATGGAGGAGGCAGAGAGGGTTCTACTCATGCGTTGTGCTAAACAGCTTATGAAGAATGATCTTTCTCTTTTTAAAAGTCTGATATCTAAAGTAAACACAAGCTCATTTTTAGGATCAGAAAATAAAAACTACCGCTCAATTATATCCCTGTTAGCAAACAATATCGATCTTTCAAGAGAAGAATGGGGTTTAGAACAGATACATAAAACTCTTATTCTAAATGACATGACAGCTTCTTCTCAAACATTGTCCTTGATAAAAGACCCTCTTCTACCTAGCCAATCCCCTCCCCTATTTACCCATTTTAATAGATGTGTTGCAGGAAGTTCTCTTTTACGAATTCTAGAACTGGCTCTTTTTAAAGAAAATAGAGGACCCTATGGATTTAAGTATGAAGACACCTTTTATGAAATAATACGAACAATCATAAAAAATGGTCCTATGGATGAGCGCTCAGCGATCGAACATAATAACCTAAAAATACAGTTTATCATGTCCTATCTACCGAGAATTCTTAGTGAAAACCCCGATTCAATATCTGAGTTCATACTAAATGCAAATAAACATGATCTACTATCTTTACTGGATCGTTTAAATAACACTAACACTTTACTATCATTAAGACTTTCCCAGGATCTTTTTCAGGCTTTTATTAATTTAAATATAACACCCGAGACAACTAGTCAAAAGGCACATTTTCTAAAGTGCTTACAGACAATTTTTAAAAGCGATGATCCCGATGTCCTTTTACGCACAGCTAAGATCTACCTGTCAATAATGCCAAAAGACACATATTGGCCTGCTATCTATCAAAACCTCTTTAGCAAAGCTACAGAAATGCAAAGCCTGAACCTTTTGCAATGGCTCGCAGAGCATGTAGAACTAGGATTATCTGTCCGTGATACCGAAAGAAAGAAAAAGATATTTCGTGACGGACTTTCTTCCCTTGCATCAACAAGCAGTCCCTCTGAGGCTCCTTGTATTATTAATATTATAACGCATTTTCATAGCTCGACAAACCTAAATATAAAACCAATCTTAATTGATTTTTTACATCGACAGCTTGCAACAAAGTCATCTCAACAAGAGATTCTGCAAGCAGTCGATATGATCAAATTAATTACATCTAATAGACATTTTATTCTTACTCCGCAAGAGTCCTTGGAAATAGGTGAAAAGATCCGCATATATTTTCAAGATCTAAGCTTTGATTTATATCTGGCGAACATCGACATCTTCTTATATACACAAAACACCTGTGATGTTCTCAGGCCATGTAGTACAGCGCTATTGCATAGTCATATCGTTCATCTTATAAGGCACGCTATAAGCGGGTGTGAGTTTGTTGAAAAGAGAGCAATACTTGGAAATATCCACGAAATACTTTGGCGCGAATATAAAAAAGGCATACCTTTGCTTCCAGAACTAAAGTCATTCGTAGGCATGTATATCCAAGAGATGGTTCAACGCGAACATTTATCTCCAGAGCAGACGTACAACATGACTGTAATATTTGGATTATATTGTCTAGTTATATTTCGAGGTGAAGATGCTGAAAAACCTGAAAATTTCTGCAGAACAATACTTCCTTATGTTTCGAAAGAGAACTTCCATTTTGTAGATGACGATCTTTTCTTAGAGTCATACGCAAGAATTGTAGTGCAAGCAAAGGCTTTTGGTTATTTAGAACCTATCATCGATAATATGTACACAAGAAGCTGCTCTTCAGAACTCTCCCCACAAGAGGTTGATTGTTTCTATTGTATACTTTATAAAAATCTTATTCCCATTTATATCGGCCTAGATGATAGCGTTAGAATTCCTACAGGTAAGATTATTTCTCTTACACAAATGTTATTAAAGAAAAAAGCTTTAGAGTGTGATGATGTAAAAATCCTAGTATGGGTATTTCATAAATACATAACGAATTCGATTTCACCTTCTGGATATCCTGACACCACACCTTTTTTTATATCTCTTCCTGTATTTGAAGCCCTTGGATTACGTGGGGGAATTCAAAAGCTCGTTCAATCTAGAGCAATATTAGAATGCTTTAACATTCTATCGCCTCATATCAAAGGGACACTACCGATACCAATTTTATCACAAATTGCGCACATCCTACTAATGACATCCTCATGTCCGTCTCTCATAACCAGAGATGTTTTGGAAGAGCTTCCAAAGATCATGGAACAGACAGCACAAACTATGATATCGCACAGAGAATTGGAAGAAAGCATCTCTGAATTTGAATCTAGGAGAGGACACTTCTCTGCTGATGGAACTAAAAATGAAATGCTAGACATTTATCTAGCTATGGTAAACCTGATTCCGGCCTTCTGTCAGAATATCCATGCAGTAAGGTTATCATATTTTCCTGAAATTCCAGAATACGACAATAAAAAACTAGTTCGTTGCTACTCAGAATTTATGCAAAAAATCGACGATCGATTGATAGCAACTAAGCCTCTAACAGCTCAATCATTAACTGTTTTTACAAAGCTAGCTAAGCCTTCAATGATAGAGTTTCTTCTTAAATTTCATTTACACTTCATGAGTAAAGCAAAAGATGAGAAAAATATTGATAAAATATTGAGTTTTCTTCGTATATCCACAGGATTTTGTCTTACAGCAGCGTCTTTGGAAAAAACCAATCTGAGAAGGATAGCTGGCCAAACTTCTGCATCAGCAGCAGAAAATGTTACAGGTCGTACAGGAATGGAAACCCCTGAAACTGCGGCATCTATCCATCTTAATGATCTATCTATCATGATCTTTGAAGAGATAGAGCGTTGTTTGGATAAATGCACTCAGATGCGCTCTAGTAAAATTAAAGACCTAGCGATTCTTTCTTTTCTAAATATTGACGCAAATGAAGAAATCGGCTTCACAATCTTTAGTAAGATTTTTAACACATGTATATCAGAAGAACTTAAAAAAAGAACCCCTGATATCCAAGTTATAAATGTTCTAATTGTGCTTATGTTTAATCTTTATTCTAAGCCCGATCTAAGAATAGAGCTGAAGGTTGCTGCTCATGATAAAATCATAAAAGCAAAAAAATCACTACCACCACCCATTCTAAATGCTATCACAAGATCTGCAAATGGAGAGCTTCAAACAATTCTAATGCAAAACTCCATTGATGAGCAATCTGCTCCTGATTTACCAAATTTTCTTAGTATGCTCACTGTTTTTTTACCTGGAAATCGAAAGTAAATAAAACCTCCCAAGAAAATTGGGAGGTTTTTTAATACAAAAAATACTATATCAAAGTTAATCTCCAACTATGGATATATTATGAAAATGAAAGGTAAAATCGTTGTCGTATCAGGAGCAGCCAGCGGCCTGGGAAAAGCTATAGCTGAAAAAATTCTTAAGTGAAGGTGCAATAGTCATCGTCGCAGACCTGGATTTTGAAAAAGCAAAAGCCACATGCGATGAAATGAAAAATTTTACAGGCAAAGCTCTTCCTATAAAAATGGACGTAACCAATGAGATCGAAGTTAACGATGCAATTCATCATGTAGAATCTACATATGGACACATTGATGTCCTAGTATGTAATGCTGGCATTCAACACATATGCTCTTTGGACACTCTAGAATTAAAAGATTGGAAAAAAATGTTGGCTGTACACCTTGACGGGGCCTTTCTTACCTCAAAAGCATGTCTTCGTTCTATGTATAAAGGGAAAAAAGGTGGAAGTATTATTTATATAGGCTCGGTGCATTCCAAAGAAGCCTCCGTGCTCAAAGCCCCCTACGTCACTGCAAAACATGGGCTTGAAGGAATATGCCAAGTTGTGGCTAAAGAAGGAGCCCTACATGGTGTTAGATCAAACCTTATATGTCCAGGTTTTGTAAGAACACCTCTTGTCGATAAGCAAATTCCAGAACAAGCTAAGGCCTTAAACATTTCTGAAGAAGATGTGATAAAAAAAATCATGCTAAAAGACACTGTTGATGGACTTTTTACAACACCAGAGGACATCGCTGCTGTAGCCTTATTCTTTGCAAGTTTTCCAACAAACGCACTTACAGGGCAATCGCTAGTAGTAAGCCATGGCTGGTGCATGCAGTAAGTAAAGTGTATTTTTTTCAGATATGGCTTTGTGATGCTACCTGTTCATGAAGTGGTATGAACACAATACTTTATTAGATAGTTCATACTATTATAAGGAGCGATGCAACGAATAGTTAAAAAAAACTTATATGCGCATTTTTTCTTCCTATCCCTTATTATATAGGGATCACTTAATTCCTAATGGATCATTATGGAGAAACTAAAGAAAATTTTAGAGAACCACCTATCCTTCACAACAGAAAGGAATTGGAATCAATTCCAGACACCCAAAAATCTTTCAATGGCACTTTCTGTAGAAGCCTCAGAACTGGCCGAGATTTTTATGTGGCTTAAAGAAAGTCAGTCCCTTTCTTTAGATCCACTTCGATTGCAACAGGCAAAAGAAGAGATCGCAGACATCTATATATACCTCGTTCGCATAGCTCATAGTCTGGGAATTGACATTAACGAAGCCGCTGAAGAAAAAATGCAGAAAAATATTGCAAAATACCCTGTAGAAAAAAGTCTTACAATAGCGGCGGAACTAAACTCCGCATGTCCTCCCAGAGATTAATTCGACTTTTAATTATTAATTAATTTCATTATAATAAATCCATAATTATATTATTATTTAGAAATAAAGGGTTTTTAATAATAAAGGTCCTTCCGACTTTTTTGTGAAAAAATTCTAAAATGACTATCCTTTAGGTAAAAAAAGGATAGTCATATGAAAGAGCTTTACTACTATTTAATTGGATTGATCGAGCC
>VGMB01000127.1 GCA_016866585.1 Chlamydiota bacterium | reverse complement strand
TTGTTGTGATTGCTAATTTTCTTCTTTGTTAAAACATAATCATAGCAAAAATAGAAATCTTAAGCAAATAGAAATTAGCACTCTCGGTAATCGATTGCTTAAATATTGCTTAAATCATTTATTCTAAGTGTTTTAAAATTTAGCGCATCTTTTATCGAAAGATGCGCAGCAAATTTTAAATTGAAGGGGAGGTGATTTTAGGATCTTGTGTTATAAGGGGAAGGACATCCACGACTCTTGGAGACCATTCAAGTCCACGTCTGTAGACAAGTCTTGAGGCCAAATGGCAGGCTATGATTGCTTTTTTGTGAATATCAGGTATTTCTGTGAGAATTCTTTCTTGATATTTTTCCCTAATCAGAGGGGGGCAATAGTTGATTAATGCTTGGATGAGAGGGTCTTTAGGATTGTTTGATAGAGAAATTGTTGTGAAATAATCTAAAAATTCATACATGAAGGTATTGATCTTATTAGAGATCTCGTCTGATATTTCTGTAAGAAATTTTCCTGTTTCTTTGTGAGTTCTTAGCAATAGCTGAGCTTCGTCTTTGGCTTGTGATTTTATGATTTCTAAAATTTGAGGAACTAGATCCGACTTTTCTTTGAGGAACTCTTCTTCTGTAAGGCATAAGCTACAAAGTACTTCAAAAGAAGAGCAGGTAACCCCACCTTTATTTGACGAGCTATCTTTGATGATAAGCACACCTAGTTTTTCAAGATAGTTTCTTGCTCCCGGTGTTAAGTATAAGTTAGCACCTTCGACAATAGCTTTGGCTGTTGGATTGCCATTTTCGTCTAAAAAATCTTCTACATTTGATTCATTTAGTGTTCTAGGTCTTCCTCCTCCAGGAACAAATATCTCAGCTTTCGTTTGGTGTACGTTATGCCGTAATAGATAGTTCATATCACTGCCAGAAAGCCAATCTTCTGTAAGTCGTCCATTGATTTTTTTCCAGCATAAGGTGTGATGAACATAAGTTGATTGTTCTTTTTTGGTTTTTGTGTCTAGCAAAAAGCCACCTTCTGAAAGTTTTTCAGCAGGATAGTATCGTATTGGTTTTTGCTCTTTAAAGAGAGTGTATATTTCTCTAAGATCCAGTCCTTTAGGATCGAAAATAGTGCCAGATACATCTATAGTAGCCAGCAGCTTTGCAGTGTTTGGATAAAGTGCAAAAAGGTTTGACATTTCGTTTCCTGCAACATCCCCATCAGGCCCACCGGTCATTTTTATTGTAAAGCTATCTATCTCTGGATCTATACCTAGATATGAAAGTACTTCTTCTACGTATACATTCACACCAAGAGAGGTGACACCAAATTCTTTGTGGTTTATCCCGGCACTAGGTTTACTTGATATAAACGCTCCTCCAGGTTTATAGCCATAGTACTTGCTATATGCTGCAATCCATTCTATCATTTGATTGTGCATGTTCTCGTCAGGTCCAAGATAAACGTATTCGGGTTTTTTCCAATAGTCGGTGATGTTTTTAGCCTTAATTTTTCCATCCGGTTCACAATTTAGGAGCGTAACAAAGCTTTCAATGTAAGATCTCTGGGCTTGATACATGTGCTCTAGCTTTTGATCCTTGGAAAATTTATCAAGTTTTGCACTTATTGATTCAGAATCAGTCTCACCTGAATGTATTATTTCTTTTTTGTAAATTTCTTTTTCTATCTGTAGTCTGCTTTGTGGTTCCACGAATATAACACCCTTTGCTCCACCTTCAGGGATGTCTTTGTTCTTTTTTTGTTGTGTGTAGGCAAGGTTATAACATTCTAAAAACACGTTGTTTCTTTCGGATACCATTTGTTCGCTTCTTTCTGTTACAACGGTTCTCAAGCCTCCCCTGGAAAGGTCTTTAAAACGAATGTGAAAACCTAGAAAATCCAGGCCTTTCATGAAGAAAATAGCGTAGGGTAACTCTGGGAATTTTTCTTTTCTTAGGTAAGGAACATTGTCAAGATACGCAGGATCTAATCTAAAACAATGAGCAGTCTTATTGTTACGATAAAAATTTGTTTTTAAACAAAATTCTATCAGACCAATCATCTGCTTGAGTACATTTTTTCTTCTACTGTCGTTCACGTGATTGCCAGTATCCAGTCCTTCAATGAGGTTATAAATGGTACCTCTAAGATTTTGATATTCTTCAAAGTTATTTTTCTCTGGATGAAATTTGTGCTCAAAAGCTTTTATAATTTGTCCAATAATCTCAGGATGTCTACATATGTCTTCCTCTATCTGTTGCAGAGTGTATAAGTTTGGATTTGCATGCAGAAGAGTTTGATGGACAAAATATGTGGCAGATTTTAAGAAGTTACCAAGATTACCCGTGCATATTTTTGTATCGACAAAGGTAGATTCTATAAGATCTAAATTATCAAAATATTTAATTGTTACAAGTTCTCTTAAAAAGTCCTGTATATCACAGGCTTCCCAGGCTGATGTAAAGTTTTGCCCATCGATTGCAAGCGACATTATAAGAATAGGTTGTTTACTTTGAGAATCTATATACGTTGCATTCATTCTTTTTAATGAAAGCCCGTGTCGATGTATGGTTTTGGCGATTTTATATAAAAAATTGCTTTTTGGTACGTTTCTCCAAGCTAGAACAATTTGCATTGAAGGAACGTCATTTTTTTCTCTCCAGTCCAGATTGTATTTAACTTCATATTGGCAATTGTCTCTATCTTTTGCTCTAAAAAACATGTCTAAAGCTATTGCCAGTCTATCTTCGCTTAAAGCACGTAAAAAACGGGAGTTTAGCTGGTTTAAAAGAGATAAAAAGTCTGATTCCTTAACATTTGGATTTCTTTTTATTAAGAGATCGAAGATTTCTTGCTGTTTATTTTTGGGGATTATTTCATCAATAAGTTCTGGGTGAGTATATCCGCTCCAGAATCCCGTCACAGATATTTTCAACGGCTGTGTGATATTTGGAAAAGACGGAGGAGCATCAGAGATAAACGACTTGTAGTTTTTTATTCCCTGCATCTGGTATTGGCTTAAAATTTTTAGATCTGCAGATGGTGAATCTAGACAAAGTGAAAAAGTAGTATTTCTTGTATTAATGTTTGAAAAAAAACTTTGATGATCTAAGCCCATCAAGCTATGTGTTATTAGTAGGATATCTTCATGTTTAATTTCTTCAAAGAATGAAGGAGGCATGTGCTGCTTCAGCCAGTCGTATGTTTCTTCGAAACTTTGGATTTCTTTGGCTATCGCTAGTTTTAGTTTTTCTTTGGAGTTATCATCTATGGACATGAAAGAATCCTATTTTTTTACTCTTTTTATTTATAGATAAAAAAATAAAATATAATTTTCAATAAGTCGATATTTTTCTGTTTTGTAAAATATCTATAAGTCTTTGCTGATTAGAGTTTTTGTTTCTTAGGTAAAAATTTGCTTAGCTGCATTCTAAAAAATAACTTTAAAGATTCTTACTTTTTTTTTCTTAGTTACAAAGAGCCATGTTCTAGCATTAGAAGAGCATCTCGTCTCTTTGTATTATTCATTTTTTCATATAATTGTATGCCAGGATAATAAGGTGAGGGGAAGCCTTTATCCGATACTGTTCTTAGTCCTGGAAATAGATCAAACCAATCTAGGTCACTGTAGCCTTTATCTCTAAGCTGCTTATATTCTTCCTCGCCTCCAAAAAGTCTAAAAAAGAGTTGTCTTGGAGTTAGTTCTACTTTATCTTTTGTTATTTCGACTCCAAAAATTTCCATCATTTTTTCTATTCTAACATGTTGAGCTTCAAATGCTTCTTGATAATAGACCTTTGCTTTGGTGTGTTTTTCTAAAACAATTGGAGGTTGTGTGCTCATCTGTAAAGATCTAATCTGTTTGTCGAGCGAATCCAGAATCGATCTATTATAAGGTACTATCTGTAAGAGAATGTTTTGATGTAGGAAATTTAACAGGGTTGCCTTAGAAAAAGGTTGGTTTGCAACAGGAAGAGCCATTTGCCATAACCTAACTTCTCTGTAGTCATTTTTTAAAGGGGATGAAAACTCATCGTCAAATTCTTTGATATCTATAATTTCACTGCCATCTTCGGATAGAATGAACATAGTATTACCTGAAGAGTTGTCTGTTGATCCTTTGATAAGACCCGATAACATATGTTGATGAGCGATAGACTGAGGCATCTCTTGAAGTTTAGAGCAATTAGTTATGTCTTCTAGTAAATCATAACCTCTTGCAATTTTTACATTGCATCGAGGGCGTGTGTCTATGTTTAATATCCAAGATTGAAGTGAAGCAAAACAAAAATGCTTTGTTATGCTTAGTGCTTCTATTATTTTTGTAAGAGGAAATACGTCGAAATCTTTATCATTTTCAAAAATAGGTATAAAATTGTCGATATTGTTTTCAACCCCACGATCTCGAGCGATTGCATCGAATCCCATCTCGGTGCTTAGTATTTGTAAATATTGAGCAGGTAATTTAAAAATTTCTTGTTTAGTTTCATTTATGAGTCTTTTAGCTTCTAACTCATTTCCCTGACTATACAGTTTTTGTGCATTTAGATATTTCTCAATGTAGGTATCCATTTTATTTGAAATGCTCTTGGATAAGTATTGTAATGACGGTTGAGTCATGTTCATTTTGGTAAGTTGATCATAAGCAAAGCAAATTTTTTCAGATAATAGTAACTTGAGATCTGTTATGGGTTTGAATTTCGCTTTTGGATTTCTATTTGTGTAGAAATTAGTTTCGACTGTTGAGGGAGCGTCTATTTCATAAATTGGTTTAAAAGTGGTGTGAGAAGATGCATCTACAACTTCGCCTTCTTTACCTTTTAGAATTCTTACCGAGATATTTTCGATGATGGCTTTTTGAGTTGGTTTTACTTGTATTTTTCCAAGAGCGCTCTCGAGGAAATATACAGCATCTTTTCCTGTATAGAAACCTGAATGAAGCTCATCGCAGATAGTTATTAAAAAACCCATTTTTTCTAGTGCTGCAGAAGATAATTCTTCATTACTAAGTGATAATGAGACTAACATTCTAAGATTTTCTATAGAAGTTACAATTGGATGATTTGAATCCAAAAAGATCTTACCCATTGAATCTGGATATTTAGCTAATAAATTAAAGATTTTTTGCTGTATTTGATTCCAACATGTAATTTGATTCCAACATGTAACTTGATCTTTACAATCAAGGCTCTGGTGTCTCTGTTCAGCCTCAGGGAGAGGATTTTGAGGTGAATTGAGTTTGTGGCTACG
>VGMB01000126.1 GCA_016866585.1 Chlamydiota bacterium | reverse complement strand
TAAATTGATCTAAAAGCTCTGGAGCATCATCTAGCACTTTTCTGACAAGAAATGCACTTGTTGGGATGTTATCTTGATGCAGCTTTCCAATAGCTGCAGCTATCTGAACAGCAGCTTCTGCGTGTTCGTTCCAATCTGCTCCCCTATCATAAAACTCCGCTATTTCTTCTTCGATTTCCGTGGATAGAGCAACCATCTGCAGTTTCATACAAATGCTATTTAGCGAGACCAAATCTACGGGAAGGAAAGATAAGGCTTTTATAAACTCCACTCTATTTTTTGAAGGAATAAATGCTAAGATGCTATCTAAAGAATCAGTGAATTGATAAACGTTAGATTCATCAACATCTGCAATAATCTCGGAGAGACACTCTCCTAGAAAATATATTTCCTGTGATGATAGAACTTTTGCTTTTTCAGAGATTACACCTATGTCCTCTTCTTTTGTTATTGACGCTAGATGCATCAACAAATCTACTCTTTTATTTTTAGGTAGAGCTGACATAAGAATGAACATATTAGGCAAGTGCACCTTATTATGTCTTGGACAACAATCTAAATATAGTTTCAAGTCGGTGATAATATCTCTACGAAAATGGGGCTCTATTTTCAGAACCTCATCAATAACTTGATCAAAAAGTCTCAGCGATTGGTATAGATCATTGGGCAGTAAAATAGAATATAACGAAATAAATTCTAAAAGATCCTTTGCCGGGCATTTCTGTAATGAAAGAATGACGTGCTGAACATCACAAAATGAGATTGTGCGATACTTCTTTACGATCGTTTTAATAAAATCTGCAATAGGTTGTCTCGACTCTATCGGCAAAATCCTCAATTGATCCATCAGACGTATTTTTTGACCAAAAGTCAGGCTAGTACATTCAAAAAAATGCTCTAAAATCTCAAATGCCAGCACGCGATCTGTAATAGGGATATCTCCAAATACTCTTATAAGATATGGGAATAAATCGTTATATTTTTTTACAGCAGGCAATACCACATCCTCAGCATCGGGAAAAATCACCGAAACTGCTGTTTTTTCAAACACTGTCCAAACCTTTTCCACAATATCAAGGTCTAAAACAGTCTGTTGCTGAATCTTCTCCGCTAAAGATGTTAGATCCCGCTTTGTATCGGCATAAATATCAGTTAGCTGTTCATTGAGTCTAGAGACCACTTTTTTGACATTCTCGGCTGAATCAGAAAAGCTAATATCCTCCCTACACTCAAATCGAACTGTCTGTAAATTTGCAAGGGATTTTTGTAGAAAAATCGAACTGATCATAAGGAAATTCTCAAATTGTAAATAATGCTTTATTCGTATTTCGATGTAACGGCAAATATTTTAAAAGACGAGAAAATAAGATTCAATTTTTTATTAAAAAAACAAACGTCAAAAAAACCTATAGCCAATCAAAATAAATAAATCAATTTTTATTATTTAATTAAAAAAATAAAAAATCTAAAACAAATAAGATTAATCTAGCTACCCACCTTCCATAAGACCATGATTATCGCTTCGGCTATATTTTTTTAATCAGATTATCATTGATGAAATCTTTTTGCACTGCGCAGTTGCAGTCTTAATGAATTAAGATACCGAAAGAAATAATTACAACCAAAAAAAACAAACTCATGACTGAGATTAATATAGAAGTCGCTATTGATCTATTTATAAAAATCTTTTATTTCTTTTTATGATGATTTTATTTGTAAATCAATTTTTATAGTTAATTTTAATATCGATAAATAAAAACACATAATATATAATTGCCGCGCT
Source organism: Chlamydiota bacterium (assembly GCA_016866585.1). Taxonomy (GTDB): domain Bacteria; phylum Chlamydiota; class Chlamydiia; order Chlamydiales; family Rhabdochlamydiaceae; genus VGMB01. The sequence goes on along the minus strand of VGMB01000126.1, from coordinate 3,494 downwards.
TTCAACAATTATGAGGTTTTTATGACAACATCATCCCACATAACAAACAATTACAATCCCTACAATTTAATACCAGAACGGGCATCATCTGCCAATGAGATGAGCAATGAGAAAATCAAAAAAATAGCTCTATATACTCTAGGATCCGTTACTGTAGCTGCAGGAGCTGCACTTATAGGATTAAGTTGTGCTTCAGTGATTGCTCCGGGTATAGCATTTGTATCCATACCTTTATTTGTTGGAGCTGCAGTAAGCTTTTATTACGCCCATACTACCTTGGATTATAATGATGCCGCCGATGTAAAAAAAATGAGAAATCAAGCCGCCAACCAATCATTTTCTAAAATCGTAGAAACTCATGGCTTTGACAAAACCATACAATACAAAATCCAGACTCTAGATGAAATGAGTGCAAAGTTTAAACATGAATTCAGAGATAAACCCTGCTCTACAATTTTGCATCTTAAACATAGATACTTTCCAAAATCTACAAACACCCTATCACTGCGTAACATCATAGAACTAAATTTGATGTCAAGGGAAGAAATCCAGCAAAAGTTTAAACTCGAGCTTATCTCATTAGACCTTTCTTCGTGCAGTGAAACCTTTAACGCAAAGGCATTAACTGATCTATTTGAATGTAACATCATCGACACAACACTTTTCAATAGAATCACATCAATATACAGAGAAAATAGCGAAGCTTCACAAAGTCTCTCAAGAACTATAAACCAAATTCGTGAAAAATACCCAAGAAGGCAAGAGCTTTTGCTTAAAGAATTAGACCTTGAAAAAGATAAAGTTACTGCAGAGGCCGATAAACAGCTTAGAAATTTAAAAGAGTTGCGAAACGCTGAAACTGAGATGGAACTCAGCATGCGCCGCAGACCAAAACATGGAACAGAAATACAAGATTTTGTGCAGGAACAAAATGCTAGAGCATTTAGAGACGCTGTAAATAACATCACTTCTCGTCCTATGGAAATGGCAGCGATAGACTTTAGAGATAGGCAACATAGATTCATCGAAGACCGCAAAAGAGAGATCTTATCGCTCGGCACAGGAAAAAGAGAGCAAGATCTTTACATACAAGAGCTTAATACAGCTAAAAGTGAATACCGCAGAGGGATGCAAGATCTTGAAACTCGGTTCAGTATAATCAAAAATGAAATCTAGAATCCAATTAAAAATAAAGACCTAAAATAAAATCCATTTTAGGTCTTTATTTTGATCATCAAAAAAAAACATCTCCAACACGACCTTCATTTACCCATGAAACAATCAGGAAGCATCTCAACTTTTTCTTGCTCTTTTAGCGTATTTTTTAACATAACCACATTCCAAGAGCAACTGCAAGGCACCATTCTTACTTAAGGACACTTTGTAAGGAGGATCTTCGTCAACAATCCAGATATCTGTTGCATTTAAAGGTTCCAAGATCTGAGAGAACCCTTCAAATAAACAAGCTGAGCCTGGGGCTTCATTGTAGATTTTTTGCATAAGAGATACCAAGCTTTCCACTGTAAAATGTCTATAAAACATCTGAAGAAGTGTATGTATATCTTTATTAATAAATTCATTTTTCAATACTTCAGTATGAAGATCAAATTGGATATTATGATCTAAACCAACAAACGCAGCCATCCGATTTTTAAGATATAATGAATGATGAGAAAGCTGAAAGAGTTTCTCTCTACTACCCTGGATGTCGTATAAAAATGGGTCTTCAGAAGTGAAAAGATGTAAAATATATGAACTAATACTATTTTCAATAAACTCTAAAGCTTTGACTGCAACTGGAAGATCCTCAGTCTCATTCTCATACCTATATTCTTTAGGAATTGTCTTATAAGCCAATGTGATACTCTCTTTTTTCCCCACACTACAATTTTTTATAGACTCCGACATTTTCAGAAGAGTCTCTTCCTGTATTGATAAGAAAGCTCCCGCTTGAACATCCTGGGCAAGATCCAAAAGAAATCTAAGAATAGAGATAAAATACGCTTTTGTAAAAACCACCTCATCTCCATGAGGTCTATTTAAAAGATCTATAAAAAAGGGATCTGTTATATTTTGACATAAGTCATTAAAAGCTTTGTTAGAATCACCACCTTGCATTCCTTGCCCGTCACTCTCTATACTTTCTCTTACATACTGATAAACGCCCTCTCTTGCAGATGGATCAAGCTGACTGATACGCAGCTTCATATTATCCACCATTGATGTGAGATCATATGCTGTTAGAACTTGTCCCCTGCAAAGCGTAATAACCGCTTCTTTGGAAATAAATCGAGAATGACTGGTCTTAAGTTTTTCTGCATTTATGGTATAAAGTTCCGACAAAAGTGATGAAACAGGCATGGGGACATTGATAATTTTCTTAGATATACTTACGTGTTTTTTAAAGATTTCGTAGGGGTTTTTTCTATCTCTTTGTGAAAAAGCGACAGTCATAACAGACAAAGCCTGTGTCACAAGAGGAGAGTCATCATCAGCATGTAAAAAATCTCTAAAATCAAATATTTTTTTCGCCAAGCGTCTTGCTCTCATTTGCTCTGTTTCTTCTGAGAGTTGATGTATCAAACCAGCATGTAGAGGAGCTATTAATGCAGGGGCACTATCTAGAAGAATTGAATGCAAATCAAAACGAGATTCTATGTAAGTAAGTTCATCTAAGATATTCACAACCTCCGATGCGGCCTCTAACAAAGATTCATCAGGAAAGTCATCCAAAGCATCAAAAATATGAGTCTTTCGGTCTATTTCCATTTCATAGGTAAACAATGGCGCTATTCTTGAAAAAAGGGAGCCTCTCAATTCCTTATCTTTTGCTAAAAAATACTCCATGTACTCTAAAAGATCACCAACACATTCAAAGTGATCTATAGAAGAAAATAAAGTGACTATACTTTCTAAAGATTCGATAGGTAAATCTTTAATAAAAGAGATCAAATCATCAACATCTTGATACACATTCACATGTTTAAAGAAAGGCCTGAGCGCAAATAGTAAATGTAGACGTTTAGCATTAGATTCAATAACAACTTTTTCTAAAACTTTTTTTTGGTCTTCAGGATCTGTAATATAAACAAAAAAGCTTCGGGTTATTTCCATGATCTTGGGAAGTTCTATCATCGTAGATCTGGAAGCGATCCTTATGATATCAGCTCTAGATTCTATATCAATTCCCATCTCTTGTACATATCCTATAGCAAAGCTCAGAACCGCTTCCTTGCAACGATAGGGTATGTCATTTATAGCAGTAATAATCCTTACTAGAGTATCTCCTTCCGTTACATGTTCAAACAATCCAGCATAAGTTGTAAATAAGCTTACCCTAAGAGAATTAGAAATTGTTGCTAAGCAAGGTATGACCTTATGGATGTCTTTTTGCACGGGGGCAAGCCTTCCATGAAAGAGCTTAACAACCTCTAGCCTTGTTAGATCATCCAAACGAGAAAATGCTTGGATGATAAGCTTTTGAGACTCCTTAT